>CAZLWI010000029.1:0-10162 GCA_964563525.1 uncultured Lachnospiraceae bacterium
AATTGATTTATAAATACTATTGTTGAATTTGTTTTATTAATCATTCCTGCAAATCTTCTTAATGCCTGAGACATTAATCTTGCTTGAAGACCAACATGTACATCCCCTATCATTCCATCAATTTCTGCTTTGGGAACTAATGCTGCTACAGAATCAATAACAATTAAATCAACTGCTCCAGATCTAATTAAAGATTCTGCAATATCTAATCCTTCTTCACCTGTACTTGGTTGTGATACTACTAATCTATCAATATCAACACCTAATTCTCTTGCATATATTGCATCTAATGCATGTTCAGCATCAATAAAAGCTACATCTCCTCCCAATTTTTGAGCTTCTGCTACCATATGTAGTGCTAATGTAGTTTTACCTGAAGATTCAGGACCAAATATTTCAATAATCCTCCCTCTTGGTATTCCGCCTATTCCTAAAGCATAATCTAATGTTAAAGCTCCAGTTGGAATTGCATCAATATTTTCAACTTCATATTCACCAAGTCTCATTATTGCACCTTTACCAAAATCTTTTTCAATTTTAGCTAATGCTGCTTCTAATGCTTTCTGTCTTTCTCCTTTGTTTAATTCTTTTTCATTTTTTGCCATATATTTTTCCTTTCTATTTTAGCTCATATTTTTGTTTAGCTTTATTTTCTGCTACATTATATATTGTTATATTTTTTTTACAAGTCTTTTTAATTTTTTATAGATCTTTTTTATTTTCTATACCATTTACTTAAATTATATAGCATATTATATGAATTAGGTACTGAATCCATATGTAAACCTAATGATGTAATAATTCTTCTTGTATTTCTATATAGTCCAATAAAAGGTATATCTTCTAAATATATATTATATATTTTATTATATATTTCCAAAAACTTTTCTTCATCATTTTCTGATTCTGCTTGTTTTAAAAGTTCTTTTACTTCATTATGATTATAGTTTGAATAATTACTATTACCTAAAAACGCCTCAATAGAAGGATCAAATCCATTTCTTCTAGTTACTATTGCTAAATCATAATTTCTTTTTCTAATTTCAGCATAATATGTATTACCATATCTTTTTCTTACAGTAGTTTCAATACCAAATTTATTTAAACTTTTAGATATTTTATCTGCAGTCTTTAGCTGTGTAGTATTATTAGCATTAACTAAAATCTGATAACTTAATGTTTTATTTTTACTATCTGTCCATTTTCCATTTTTTAATTTATATCCATTTGAAGTTAAAATTTTCTTAGCTTCTGTTAAATTATATTCTAATTTATTCACTTGTGGATAAGACCAATGGCCAAAGTCTGTTGGGAAAGGCGAATATGTTATACCTTTACCTAATTCTGTAACTAATTTACTTTTATCTAAAGATAATGATATAGCTTTTCTTACATTTTTATTAACTTTTTTTGTATTAATAGCCATAAAAGAAAAATCTCTATGTTTATATTCACTATCAATATATCCATATGTACCTATTTGATTTGTATATCTATTATTTAAACAATTAATTATATCTATATTGCCAGATTTAAAAGCATTATATACTTCACCAATTGTTCCATATTTATATACATATATTGCTTTAAATTTAGATTGTTTTACTATATCTTTATTCCAATATTCTTCATTTAAATCAAATGTTACAACATTATTCTTAGTATCTCTATATTTAAATAGACCTGTTCCTTGAGGTATAGTATTTTTATTTTTAAATGTTTTTTCTTCTATCTTTTTCATCACAGGAAATGTTAGTTTATATTCAAAATATTTAACAGGGTTTTTAAGAGTAATTATAAATGAGGAACTTGTAACAGATTTAACACTTGCAATTTGTTCTATGTTCTCCTTATATATTGAATTTGTTGAATTAATCATTTTAATTGTAAAATGAAAATCTTCTGATTTAATAAATGTTCCATCATGCCATTTAGCTTCTCTTAAATATACAACATATTGAGTATCATTTCTTTGTTCAATTTTCTCTGCTAAACAATATTGTTTCCTATAATTCATATCAAGTTCAATTAAAGGTTCATAAATAGATTTAGATATTTCATAAATATTCCTATTCTTACTTAATATTGGATTAAAAGTATCAAAATCCGCTACCGCTAGTCTTAAATCATCTTGATAATTTTCTTCTTCAGATAATTCACCTGTTTTTACTCTATCATCAATATTTTCTCTATTTTTAAATATTATAACTGAAAGGAATATTACTATCCCAATAATTAATATTATGAAAATTGTTTTAATAAAATTACTCATTAATATATTTCCCTTATTCTAATTATTTGTTCTACCTTTTTAGTTTCATCATTAAATTCAATACAAACTCCTGATAAGATATTTGTTTTAGATGTAGATGCATTATATTTAGCTTTTTTACCATTAATAAATCTTTCAAGAGCAATATCAATATCCATACCTAAAACTGATTCATATGGTCCTGTCATTCCTATATCTGTTAAATATGCAGTACCATTAGGAAGTATTCTTTCATCTGCTGTTTGTACATGTGTATGTGAACCTAAAACAGATGATACTCTGCCATCTGCATAATATCCCATAGCTACAGCTTCAGAAGTTGCACCTACATGAAAATCTAGAAATATATAAATATTTTCTTTGTGTATATATTCTTCCATTTCTTTATCTTTATATCTATTATTTTTTTCAATAAACATATCTATTTCTTCTAAAGCCTTGTCTAGATCTAAGAATGGATTATTTAATTTTTTATCAATATATACTTGTCCCATTAATTGTATAACAAAAATATTATAATTATCTTTTTTATAATATCTAAAACCTTTACCAGGCATTTGTCCATAATTATATGGTCTTATTACTCTTGGATCATTAATATATTTGCTTACATCTGCTTTATCCCATGTATGATTACCTAATACAAAACAATCTATTTCTTTAATACTAGAAATACTGTCAAAAGACTCTTTATCTACTCCTAGTCCATCAGCTATGTTTTCAATATTAACTATAATAAAATCAGGTTTATATTCATTTATTAATCTTGGTAAATGTTCTTTTACTGTGTTTATTCCTTCATCTGCTACGACATCTCCTATTGATATGTACTTCATTTATTTATTACCTCTTTTTCTATAATGTATTTAGAAAATCTTCTAATCTTACTTTAGTTTCTTCACCACTATCCATATTTTTAATAATAATTTCTTGATTAATAATCTCATCTTCTCCCATTATTATTGCAATTTTAGATTTTAATTTATTTGCATGTTTCATTTGTGCATTAAAAGAACGATTTAAAACATCTATCTCTACTATATGACCTTTTCTTCTTAAATTCTGTGCTAATAGATTTGTAATTCTCTTATTTTCATCTGATATATCTGATATTATATAGAAATCTACTCTCTTTTTCATATTCTCAGGTATTTCTATCATTGTCATTATTCTTTCAATTCCTGCTGCAAAACCTACTGCAGGAGTTTCTTTACCATCTAATTGTTCTGCTAATTTATCATATCTACCACCTGCTAATATTGCAATACCATCTTTATCTTGTATTTCAAATACTGTACGATTATAGTAATCTAGTCCTCTTACTATTCTATTATCTATTTCATAGTCTACTTCTTCATCTTCAAAATATATAATTAATTGATCAAAATGATCTTTACAATCATCACATAAATAATCTAAAATACTAGGTGCATTTTCATTTAATTTTTGACAAGATTCAATTTTACAATCTAATACTCTTAAAATGTTTGTATCTTTTCTTCTTATGCAATCAGGACAATATAATTTAATATTTTCTTCAATATATTCTTTTAATTTTAACTTATATTCAGTTCTACATATATCACAACCAATACTATTAATTTTTAATATATAGTCTTCTTTAGCTATTCCTAATTCTCTTAATATTGTTAAAGCTACATTTATTACTTCATAATCTGCAATTGCATTTGGAGATTGTAGTAATTCAATACCAAATTGATTGAATTCTCTTTGTCTTCCTTTTTGTACATTTTCATATCTATACATTGGTAAAAAATACATTAATTTAGTTGGTGAACCTTCATTAAATATACCATTTTCAATGTATGCTCTAATAATACCTGCTGTACCTTCAGGACGAAGTGCCATTTCTCTATCTGATTTATCATTAAATATATACATCTCTTTTTGCACTACATCTGTTTCTTCTCCTATTGTTCTAATATATAGATCTGAATGTTCAAATACTGGTGTTACTATACCTGTAAAACCATATCTTTCTCCAATATTTTCCATAGTATCTTTTAAAAATTTATACTTTTCAAAATTCTCACCATAAATGTCTTCTGTTCCTCTTGGCTTTTTAAACATTTTATCCTCCTTTATTTACAGTCTTTTATTTTACCTGTATTACCATGTCCTGGATATACTTTAATATCAATTGGTAATGATAATAATTTTCTTAATGATAAATATATATCATTAATATTTCCTGTAGGTAAATCTGTTCTACCATAACCTCTAACAAATAATGTATCACCTGTAAAAACTGCCTTTTCTTCTTTTGAATAAATTGACATACTTCCACTTGTATGACCTGGTGTTAAAATTATTTCAAATGTTTTTTCACCTAAATTAATTTCATCACCATCTTCTAATTTAATATCAGTATCTATTTTCTCTATTTTAATATTAAAATCTATTTCAGCTGTTATCTGTGGATTATTAATATTTTCTGATTCAATTACTGAACCTATAATTAAAGCATCTTTAAATCTTTCTTTTAAATCTTTAATACCTGTAATATGATCTGTATGACAATGTGTATATGCTATATACTTTAATTTTAAATTATTTTTATTTATTTCATCTGCTATTTTATCTACAGAATCAGCTGGATCTATAACTAAAGCCTCTTTAGTTTTTTCATCATAAACAATATATGTATTAATTATTAGTCCTTCTAATTTTGTTTCTATTTCTAATTGTATTATTTTCATTTATCTTTTTTTCCTTCTTACTTCAAAAACATTTTCTATTGCATTTAATGAAGACATTACCAAATTTAATTCTTCTGTTGAAGATATTTCTATTCTCATTGATGTAATTGCAATATTATCTTTCATACTTTCAGCTCTTAAGCCTATTAAAGTAACTTTGTTTTTTTCTATTACTTTAATATAGTCTTTTAAAAGATTTTTTCTATCTAATGCAAATATTTCAATATTAACTGTATATTTATCTTGTAACTGAGATGCCCATTTAACTTCAACTATTCTTTCTTCTTTCTTCATCATACGAATAATATTTGGACAATCATTTCTATGTATTGTTACCCCCCTACCTTTAGAAATATATCCTGTTATTTGTTCACCTGGTAGCGGAGAACAACATTTTGCAAATGTTACTAAGAAATTATCTAAACCTTCAACTATAATACCTGAAACTTGTCTGGTTTTTGTATCTTCTTTTGATGATTTATCTGTTAATTTTTCAATTTTTTTATCTAATTCAAGTTCTTTATTTTCTTCTCTTAATTTATCTAATAATTTAGTTAAAACTTTTCTTGCTGTTACTGTACCAAAACCTATTGTTGAAAACATATCATCTTCATTGCTAAATTTATTCTTTTCAACTAATACTTGTATCCATTCTCTTTTTTCAGTTGAAGATGGATGTAAATTAAGTTTATTTAATTCATTATCAATTGCAATTTTACCTTTTTCAATATTTTTTTCTCTATCTTTTTTCTTAAACCATTGTGTTATTCTAGTTTTAGCATTTGTACTTTTAACCATACCAAGCCAATCTTGTGATGGTCCTTTAGAATTATCTGATGTAATAATCTCAACAATATCACCTGTTTGTAATTTAGTATTAATTGGCATTATTCTAGTATTAATTTTACATCCAATCATTCTATTTCCAATTTCTTCATGAATTGCATATGCAAAATCTATAGCAATTGCATCTTTAGGAAAAGATCTAATATCTCCTTTTGGTGTAAATACATAAACTTCATCTTCATATAGTTCTGTTTTTAATGCTTCCATAAACTCTTTTGGGCTTTTTGTATCTTCTTGCCATTCTAAAGTTTGTTTTATCCAAGATAGTTTATCTTCTTTAGCTTTAACAATTTTCTTTGTTTTTGATTTATAGTTTACTTCTTTATATGCCCAATGTGCTGCAATACCATTTTCTGCTATTTCATGCATTTCATATGTTCTAATTTGAATCTCAAATGGTGGTGCATTTTTACCAATTAAAGTTGTATGTATTGATTGATACATATTTTCTTTAGGTACAGCTATATAGTCCTTAAATCTTCCTGGCATAGGTTTATATGCTTCATGTATTACTCCTAAACTTGTATAACATTCTGCAACAGTATTTACTATTATTCTCAATGCAAAAATATCAAAAACTTGATTTAAAGTTAAATTATCTCTTTGCATTTTTTTATATATACTATATATATGTTTAGATCTACCAGAAATCTCTGCTTTTATACCAACTTTCTTTATTCTATTTTCTAAATCATTTTTGATCTCATTAACATATAGTTCTCTTTCATCTTTCTTTTTATCTAAGCCTACAACAATAGCATGATATTGTTCAGGTAAAATATATTTAAAAGATAAATCTTCTAATTCACCTTTTACTTTAGACATTCCGAAGTCTATTTGCAATTGGTGCATAAATATCTAAAGTTTCTTTAGCTTTCCTAATTTGTGTTTCTCTTGTTTTATAGTTTAAAGTTCTCATATTATGTAGTCTATCTGCTAATTTTATTAATATTACTCTAATATCTTTCGCCATAGCAACAAACATTCTTCTATAGTTTTCAATTTCTGTTTCTTCAGCAGATGTATATTTTAATGTTTTTAATTTAGTAACTCCATCAACCATAATAGCAATTGATTTACCAAATTCTTTTTCTAATGTTTCAAATGTTGCTTCTGTATCTTCTAGAACATCATGTAATAATCCAGCTATAACAGTATCATCATCTAATGTCATATCAGCTAAAATTCTAGCTACATATATTAGATGCATAACATATGGTTCACCTGATTCTCTTTTTTGTTTAGCATGTGAAATAACTGCATATTGAAATGCTTGTTGAATTTTCTTATTATCTGCCTTTTTATAGTTTTTTCTTATTGTTTTAATAATCTCATTAATCTGAGGCTGATAATCTTTAATTATTTTCTTAATTTCTTCTTCATCCATAATCTTAAGAATTATTCCTTAATATATTTAACTATATTTTGTTTTTTAATAAATTATATTCTCTAATATTTATTTGTATACTAGATTTATCCATATATATATTTTCTTCAATTTTACCAATTAAATAAATTTTATCTCCTGGATATAGCCTTGTTTTAATGTTTTTTTGTTTTTCTCCTAAACCAAAGCCAATACCTACTAAATTAATACCATTTTGTCTTAAATTTAATTTCAACATATTACCATAAACATTTGCTGATAATACTTCTACTCTTTTAAAAAGAAAATCTGGTTTCAAGTTTTTCTCACCAAATGGTGCAAGCTCTCCAATTGAATCTAAAATATCATAATCCACTTTATCAAAACTCAATTCATAATCATATTCTTCAATTATTTCTATATCTGTTTTTTTAGCTTTATCATCAATTATTTCTTTAAATTTATCTAAATTTTTTTTATTTAATGTTAAACCAACTGCTTTTTCATGTCCACCAAATTCTTCAATTATTTCAGTTGTTTCTTTTGTTAAATCATAAATATTTATTCCTGGTACTGTTCTTCCTGAACCTTTAGCTAAATCTCCTTCAATTGAAAACACAATTGTAGGTTTTTTAAATATATCTACTATTTTAGAAGCAACTATTCCTGTAACTCCAGAGTGCCAACTTTTATCTTCTAAAACAATCACAGAATTTTTATCTAGTTCTTTTTCTTCAATTATTTTTAATGCTTCTTTAAATATATTATCACTTAGTATTCTTCTATCTTGATTAATTTCATCTAACTTATAGAAATACTTTTCTGCTTCTTCTTGTGTTTTAGACAAAAGAAATTTCATTGCTATATCTTCTTGTCCTAATCGTCCACTTGCATTAATTCTAGGTGCAATTTGGAAAGAAATTGTAGATTCATTAAATCCTTCATTGTATTTATCATATAATACTGAAATGGCTGGATTTTTAGATTTTTTAAATTCTTCTAATCCATATTTTTCTATAATTCTATTTTCACTGAGCATTGGTACAATATCTGATATTGTTCCTAAGGCTACTAAATCTATATATTGCATATAACTAGATTTATCTAACTTTAATTTTTCTGTTAATGCCATTAATAATTTAAAAACTACACCAACTCCTGCTAATTCTCTGAATTTTGCCTTACTCTCATGTCTTTTCGGATTTACAATAGCAATTGCTTTAGGAAGTTCTTCTTGTGGTTCATGATGATCAGTTATTATTACATCAATATTTTTTGTTTTAGCATATTCTACTTCTTTAATTGAGGTAATACCACAATCTACAGTAATAATTAAATCAATCTTTTCTTTACCTGTATATTTCCCAATTATCTCATCAATAGCTTCAATACTAAATCCATATCCTTCTTCTATTTTGTTGGGAATATAGTATTTAGGATTTAGTCCTCTTTCTAATAAGAATTTAAATAAAATAGTTGTTGATGTCATTCCATCAACATCATAATCACCATATATAAGTATATTTTCATTATTTTCAATAGCTTTTAATATTCTTTTAACAGCTATATCCATATCAAGTAAATCAAATGGTGAATAAAAGTCTTCTATTTTTGGATTTAGAAAACTTTCTATCTCATCTTTTCCAACTTCCTTATTTGCTACTAAAGTCGCAACTAAATCACTCTTTTTATACTCGTCTTTTACAATATTAAATACTTCTTGATCAATGCTTTTCTTTCTCCATATAATTTTCATTAATCCTCTTTTCTAATAGACATTATATATTTTTTTAGTGATAATATCAAGACAAATTTTGTTACACAAATTTAATATTAGTATCAGGTTTTAACCTTTCTTTTTTCTTTTATTTTTTGTATAATCACAATAAGTAGAAGTTATGTTTGTACATAATATGATTTATGTGCAGATAGGAGCATGAAATGAAAATTAATGACTATATCAAATTAGATAGTGATAAAGTGTATAATAATAAGGAATTTAAATTATACTATTCTGGTTATCTAACTGAAGTCTCAAATAATAATCCTATTTCTTTAAGATATGGGAATGAAGATTGGAAAAACATGCAAACTGTTGAAATGCAAAAAGACGAAAACAATATGTTGTTTGCTAAAATTAAATTAAACAACTTTAATAAAATGAACTTCTGCTTTGAATACAACAATGTTTGGGATAATAATTTTAGTAATAACTATTCTTTTGATGTTTCTAAATTTGATTTAGAAAATCACGAAAAATCAGAAGATGAATTTGAAAATTACTTTTCAGATGATTTTTTACTAGCATATAATTTAAATAAAAAAGATAAAAAAGCTAAAGATATCCCTCTTGTAACATCAGAGAGTGAAATATTTGAAAATGCTTCAAATATAAATACTACAGATACAGAATTACAAAATCTAAAAGAATCTTTAGATAGATTATTCCCTAAAGAAAATAAAAAAGAAGTTGAAATTGAAAGATTTGAAGAAAAATTATCAAATAAATTTGAAGCATCTTTTTCAAATGATTCATTAACATCAAAAGAGGATTTTGTAGCAATAAAAATTAATAATGATGAATTAGAAATATATACTCCTAACATACCGTATAGACAAACATTACTTGCAACAATAGCTTATAGGAATTATGAAGATCAATTTATATCAGATATTGAAATAGAAGACGAAAAAGTTATATTAAGTTCTAAAGTACAATATGCTGAAAAACTTAGAAAACTTACAAAAGAAAAAGAATTAGCACAAATACTAAGATTAAGTACTGAAGATGAAGCTCAATTCTTAGTTGTATCACCATATAGTGAAGTTGATATATATGATGATTCATTCTTTGGTACATTAAAAAGATATGTAGCATATATCTCTCGTTCATTCAAAAAAGTTTATTATTACTTAAAAGAAAACTTTAGTACTGATGAAATACAGTAATAACTAATA
>CAZLWI010000030.1:0-10051 GCA_964563525.1 uncultured Lachnospiraceae bacterium
ATTTTTCCCATATTTACCTCCTTATGGTATTTTTTCATTTTATTTTTTCATTTTATTTTTTGTTTTTATTTTACTTTATTTTTAAATTGTTATCTTTTGTAAATTTTATGTTCTATATTATTTTTATTTTTGCACTATAACTATTGAATGTCTGATTATCTGTGTTCCTGCCTTATATCCTTTTCTAAATGTTCCTACAATCATTCCTGATTCTAATCCTGAATCTTCAACTATATTTATAGCATCATGTACTTCAGGATCAAATTTTACTCCATCTGACTTAATTTCACTTACTCCTAAAGATTTCAAGTATTCTTCAAATTGCTTATATATTAATTCCATTCCAGACTTATATGATTCATCTTGTGTTTCTGCACTTTTAGCCTGATCAAAACTATCTATAATTGGAAGTAATCCTGAAATAATATTGACTTTGGCATTTTCATACGTTTTTAAAGATTCTTTTTCAGTTCTTTTCTTAAAATTTTCAAATTCAGCATATATCCTCTTATATTTGTCTTCTACTTCTTCAAATTTTTGTTTATACAATGCTGCCTCATTTACTTCTTTTTCGTCTACCTCTTCTTCTACTTCTTTTTCAACTTTTATTTCTTTTTGCATATCTTCTTACTCCTTCTTTTTATCTTTATCTTTTTCATTTAAAGTTTTAGCTATTTTTTTCATTATCGTAAGTACTTTAGCATAATTCATTCTTGTTGGTCCTATTATACCTATTGTACCTAAATTCTTATCATCAACTGTATTAGATAGTGTAATTAAACTAAAATCTTCTAATCCTAATAATTCATTCTCTTTACCTATATATACTGTAATATCACTTGTTCCTTCAGGTGTTGAAAATACTTCTTTAAATGATTCTTTTTCTTCAATTGCATTTAATAAGTTTTCAAAAACTTTTTCATCTTTTAATTCTGGAAATTTAAAACTTTTTGAAGCACCTTTTAAAAATACTCTTTCAGAATCATTTAATATTCTATTTAATTCTTCAACTATTTTTCTAATAATTTGAGCTGATATTTTTACTTCTTCTACTAAGTAATCTTCTACCTTACCATCTATAACAGATAAAGGTTTACCTATTAATTTTCTTTTGAAAATATATTTTAAATCATCTACAATACTTTGATTAATATTCTCTTCAAATTTAATTATTGCTTCCTTAATAATTCCACATTCAGTTAATATTATTGTCATAAGATTTGTATCACCTAGTAATAGGAACTCGACATCTTTGATAGTATCTTCTGTAATATCAGGTCCAATAGCTAAACTAGTATAATGTGTTAATTCAGATAAAGTAGTTGAAGCTACATTTAAAAGTTCTTCTAATGTATTAGATCTTTCTTCTAATACTTCTTTAATAGTAGAAACTTCTTCTTTAGATAATTGTGCATCCTCAACTAATTTATCTACATAATATCTATATCCTAATTCTGAAGGAATTCTTCCTGCTGAAGTATGTGGTTTTTTTATTAGTCCAATTTTTTCTAATTCAGCCATTTCATTTCTTATTGTTGCACCACTTAGTTTAATAGGATATTTAGATATTAGAACTGCTGAACTAACTGGTTCTGCAGAATCTATATATTCTTCAATAATTGCTTTTAAAATTATTTCTTTCCTCTCATCTATATCCAAATTATCACTCCTCTTACTCAACTGATAATATTTTATATTCTTTTTAGCACTCTGTCAAGTCTTTTGCTAATATTTTTTAATTCTATAAACCCTGCTAATTTACATGCTTACAAGGTATATAAAATAAAAAAGAAGGATTTTCCCTCTTTTTTATTGTGTGTTTTTTTATTTATTTTATATTTTTGTATTTTACTTAATATTTATTTTGATTAATATTTTCTTGGTTAATTTGATTAGGTTCATTAACAACACCTGTTGTTGTAATAATTAATGCTATTGTTGCACCAGAAACAAGAATTACTACTATTATTGTAATTACTAATGCAATCAATGTTATTCCATTAGATTTTGTTTGTTTTAGTCCAATCATTTGTATCTCTTCTATTTAATATTACATTGTCTTACTGAATTTACATTAGTTGTACTTAAGCTAGTTTTTTTCGAATTATATTTAAGACATTCTGCTAAATTTATAAATAAAATTGTTGATACAGTTAATATTGTTAAACAAGTAACAACTAATGTTATAGCTATTAATACTTTAGAAGTATATTCTGTTGGACATTCTGCATTTGTTTGCTTTTCTTGTTTTTTTACAACTTCTTTTTTGATTTGTTTTCCTTCTTTTTTAATTTCTTTTTCATCTTTTGTTTCTTTTTTCATCTTATCTCCTAAATTTACATTTTTTCTCTAATAATTTTTAATAATGTATTTAATGTTTCTTCTTCTGTTTGACCAGTATTATCTACTAATATTGCATCTTCTGCTTGTTTTAAAGCTCCTATTTCCTTATTATATATATCATTATAATCTCTAGCTTTTAAATTTTCTAGTACTTCTTCAAAAGTCATAGAATTTTGTAATTTTTCTTTATTTTGTTCAAATCTTCTTTTTGCTCTTTCTTCTAAATCAGCTGTTAAAAATATTTTTATTTCTGCATTAGGAAATACATATGTTCCAATATCTCTACCATCCATTATTATATCTTTATTACCAGCATACTTTCTAGTAAATTCTGTAGCAAAAAGTCTAATTGGTACAGATGATGATACAAAAGATACATGTTCAGTTGTTTGTTTAGATCTAATTTCTTTAGTTACATCTCTATTGTTTAAATAATATTTATATATTTTTATACCGTCTGAATTTTCAGATTTAACTTCAATATTAATACTTTTTAAAAGTTTATCTAAAATTAATAAATTTGCTTCACTTTCATCTTTATAGTCATAATTGTTTTCTAAAAGATAAATAGTTATAACTCTATATATTGCTCCTGTATCTAAAGTATCAAAATCTAATTCCTTACTTAATAATTCTACCATTTTACCTTTACCTGACGATGCAGGACCATCTATTGCTATAATCATATTTACCTCTTTTCTTTTTAAATTACTATATCTTTAACTTTAACATCAACTTCTAAAACATTCATTGCAGTAATGTTTTCTAATTCTTCCTTTATTCTTTCTTTAAATTTATCTACAATATTTACTATATTATATCCATATGTAACGGCTATCTCTGCATATATTTTTAAACCCTCTTCATGTACAGCAATTTTATCTACTCTTAATTTAGATGTTGCAACTATACCTTCTGTTGTTTCAGAAATCATATCTACAATATCTCTAAAAACAGCATCAGATATTGTAAATTTACCTAAATAACTAAATGTTGGTCTTATTATACTTCTATCTGCTAATTGATAAGGATTTTTATCTTTTTTTGTTCTAAAAACTTGTAATGGATCTAACATTATACCTGAAAAGTCTTTTTTTATTTCAAATGTTGGAACAGGTACAACATGTTTACCTTGAGATTTTCTTATTTTTTTTGCTGTTTGCATCTCTTCCTTTGTTGAAATATCTTCTATTCTTATTACTCTAGTAATCTTAGGAAGTGATAGATTTTCTACAATACGATTTAACATCTCATCAGATGTACCTAATATTAAAACAGATTTAATTCTATGTTTTTTAAATGTTTTTTTTATTTCATCTTGTTCTTCTGGTGTTGTAAAAATAGCATCTCTAATAGTTTGTATTTTTGTCTCAGCTTTTTTTGCAGATTTACCAGCTAATACAATATTTCCCCTTATTAAAAGACCATCATCTATAATAGACTGAATATTGTTTTCTGCCGCTACCGCTTGTGCTTTAAAACTCTTTCCAGTACCTGATGGTCCTATAAGTGCATATACCTTCATGTTTTTCAATTGATAAGGAAGAAGTCCTCCTATTCCAATTCCTATACTAGGTTTTTCCATTTTCACCTTTTCTTTTGTTTATTTATTTTAATATGTCATTACATCTCTTGCATAATTCTTTATCTTTATTATATTCTTTTTCTAGTTCATATTTCCAGCATCTAAAACATTTCTTTCCTTTACTCTTTTCTACTACTGCCTTTGTCTCTTTACCGTGCTTTATTTCAATTTCAGAAACTATTAAAAAATCACATAAGAATTCTTTGTGTTTTTTTACTAAATCCTTATATTCTTCTGAAACTGTTAATATAACTTTTGACTCTAATGATTGACCTATAATTTTAGATGTTCTTGCATCTTCTAATTCCTTAAAAACAATTTCTCTTATTTTTAATAATGATTTAAATTCTTTACCTAATTCTGTATTATTCCATTTATTATCTGGTTTAGGATAAAATTCTAACATAATAGATTCACTGTTTTCTGTTTCTAATTTAGGCATATATTTCCATATTTCTTCAGCAGTAAAAGATATAATTGGTGCAAAGATTCTAACTAATGCTGATAATATTTTATATAATGTGTCTTGTGCTGCTTTTCTTTTCTTTTCTTCTGCACAATATAATCTATCTTTAATTATATCAAAATATATTGTACTCATATCTACTGTACAAAATTGATTTACTTCATGAAATGCTTTATTAAATTCAAATTTATCATAATGTTTTTCTACCAATGTAATTAATTTATATAGTCTAAATAATGCCCATTTATCTACAAATTCTAAATCTGCATATTCAACTTTATCTGTATTAGGATTATATCCACTAATATTACCTAATATAAATCTTGAAGTATTTCTCATCTTCCTATAATTCTCAGCCAATTGTTTAAATAGATTCTCTGATACCGCTACATCTGTTACATAATCTGATGATAATACCCATAATCTTAATATATCTGCACCATATCTATTAGTAATATCTAAAGGTGAAATTACATTACCAATTGATTTACTCATCTTTCTTCCATGTTCATCAACAACCATTCCATTTGTTAATATTTCCTTATATGGTGCTTCTCCATTAGTTGCAACTGATGTAAGTAATGAAGACTGAAACCAACCTCTATATTGATCATTACCTTCTAAGTATAAATCTGCTCTAGGTAGTCCTCTTAATTTTGTTACTGATTGATGTGTTGATCCTGAATCAAACCAAACATCCATTATATCTCTTTCTTTCACAAAATTAGTTGAACCACAATCACATTTTGCATTGTTTGGCATTAAGAATTTTTCATCTTTTCCATACCAAATATTTGAACCATGTAATCTAAATAATTCTTCTATTTTCTTTAATGATTCTTCTGTTATATATGGTTTATTACAATCTTTACAATAGAAGATTGGAAGTGGTACTCCCCATGTTCTTTGTCTAGAAATACACCAATCTGTTCTTTCTTTTACCATCTCATACATTCTGTCTTCACCCCATGATGGATGCCATTTTACATTATTTATTTCTTTTAATGTTTTATCTCTAAATCCATCAATCGATGCAAACCACTGATCTGTTGCCCTATATACTATTGGATTCTTACATCTCCAACAATGTGGATATGAATGTAGTAATTGATCTGTATGAATTAAATAATTATTTGTATCTAACCATTTTATTATTTCTTTATTTGATTTCAAATAATACATATCATTAAATATACCTGCTGTATCTCTTTGTACTCCTTTAGAATCTAAAGGTACAACTATATCTAATCCGTATTTTTGTGATATTAAATAATCTTCTTTTCCATAACCAGGTGCAGTATGAACTAATCCTGTTCCTGATTCCTTATCTACTATAAGAGTATCATCTGAACCAAAAACTATTGGTGATATTCTGTCTAAAAATGAATGTTTATATTTAACACCTTCTAATTCTTCACCTTTAAATGTTTTTACTATTTTTGATTCTATAATATTAAACTTCTCTTCTAGTTCTTTAATATGGTCTTTTAGTATTAATATTTTTTCTTCAATAATATCATCTTTAAAACTTTTTTCTTCGATCTCAAATTTTTTTCTTTTAATATCTAAAACAACATAATCATATTCAGGATTAACAGTAATTGCCATATTACCTGGTAATGTCCATGGTGTTGTTGTCCAAATTACTGCACTTGTATTTTCTAAAGCTTTATCTTTAAATTCTACAATTGGAAATTTTACATATACAGATGGTGAACTTATATCCTTGTATTCAATTTCAGCTTCAGCAAGAGCTGTTTCACAATCTGTACACCAATATACTGGTCTTAAACCTTTATATATATGTCCATTTAAAAACATTGTACCAAATACATTAATCTGTTCTGCTTCCATTTCTGGTTGATATGTAATATATGGATTATCCCATTCACCTAAAACACCTATTCTCTTAAATCCCTCTGTTTGAATATCAACATATTTAGCTGCAAATGATTTACAAGTATCTCTAAATTCGTTTATTGGGATTTCTTCTCTATTTAGTTTTAATTTTTCAATTGCTTTTTTTTCTGTTGGTAATCCATGAGTATCATATCCCGGTATATATGGAGTATAATATCCTTGAATATTCTTATATCTTACAATTGTATCTTTTAAAATTTTATTTAAAGCATGTCCTATATGAATTTCACCATTTGCATATGGAGGTCCATCATGAAGAATATATGGATTTTTACCTTCATTTTTTTCTAGCATTTTTTCATATATTTTTTTCTTTTCGAAAACTTCTTCTAAAATCTCTGGTTCCATATTAGGAAGATTCCCTCTCATTGGAAACTCTGTTTTAGGGAGATTTAAAGTTCCTGTATAATCATTTTTCTTTTCGTCTGACATTTTTTCACCTATTGACTTCATTTTAAATTTTAGTAAATTGATCTACTATTGTTCCATCTGGAACTACTGCATTTTCAGAAATATATACATATGGTCCTATTATACAATCTTCACCAATAACTGCTCCTTCTTTAATTGTTGTATTTGGTTTTATAATAGTATCTTTACCTATTTTCACATTATCATAAATATATGTTGTATATAGGTCTTCTATTGTAACACCATTTCTCATATGATAATTATTTATTCTATTTCTTAGTAATCTTGTAACTAATTCTAGTTGTGCTCTATCATTTATTCCTAATATTTCAGTATTATCTTCAACAGCAAAAGCTCCTGTTCTTAATCCCTTATCATTAATAATTTCTATAACATCTGTTAAATAATATTCTTTTTGAACATTATCTGGTTTAATTTTTTGTATTGCTTCTAATAATACTTGTGTATCAAAACAATATATTCCTGCATTAATCTCTTTTATTTGTCTTTCTTCTTCTGTTGCATCTTTCTCTTCTCTAATTGTTTCAATAGCTCCACCTTCGTCTCTGATAATTCTTCCATATCCTGTTGGATTATCATAAACTGCTGTTAAAACTGTAGCAGCTTCTTTTGATTCTATTGATTTTTCAATCATTAATTTTATTGTTTCTGATCTAATTATTGGAACATCACCATATAATATAACTACTTTACCTTTTTTATCTTTTAATAGTGGAGCAGCTTGCATAACTGCATGTCCTGTTCCTAATAATTCCTTTTGTTCAACATATTTTACACTATCACCTAATACATTCATTATTTGTTCTTTCATATGTCCAACAACTGTAATTATTTCTTTTGATCCTATTTCTATAGCTAAATCTCTTACTCTTTTAACTAATTCTTTATCATATATTTGTTGAATTAATTTTGAGTGTTTAGATTTCATTCTCGTACCTTTACCAGCTGCCATTATTATTGTATAGATTTCCATATCATCCTCCTTTTTTAAAACATTACAAGAAAGTAAGAATACTCACTATTTACAAATATTCTAACTCTTTTATTTCTAAAAATATTTTACCATAAAGCAACCATCTTATCAAGAAAATATAGCTTATATAGATTTTTTAAAAAAAATATAAAAAAGATAGATTTATTAATCTAACTCTTTTATCATTATTTTATTATTTATCT
The DNA here is from genome assembly GCA_964563525.1 of uncultured Lachnospiraceae bacterium. Classification (GTDB taxonomy): domain Bacteria; phylum Bacillota; class Clostridia; order TANB77; family CAG-508; genus CAZCCM01. The sequence goes on from CAZLWI010000030.1 coordinate 7,923, forward strand.
ATCTACTTTTATTGAAGATTACTATTTATTTTTTAACATTTCTTTAAACTCTCATTATTTCTCATCATCATCAAATTTTAATATTGAAAGGAAAGCTTCTTGAGGTATTTCAACATTACCTATTTGTTTCATTTTTTTCTTACCTTTTTTCTGTTTTTCTAATAATTTTTTCTTTCTAGTAATATCTCCACCATAACATTTAGCTAAGACATCTTTTCTAGTTGCTGAAACAGTCTCTCTCGCAATTATCTTTCCACCTATTACTGCTTGTATTGGAACTTCAAATAATTGTCTTGGTATTTCTTTTTTTAACTTTTCAGCCATTTTTCTACCTCTAGTATATGCTGAATCTTCATGTACTATAAATGAAAGTGCATCAACTGGCTCAGAATTAATATACATATCTAATTTTACAAGATCTGCCTCTCTATATTCTTTAAACTTATAGTCAACTGAAGCATAACCTCTTGTTTTAGATTTAATATAGTCAAAAAAGTCATATATTATTTCATTTAATGGCATATCATATTCTAGTATTACTCTTGCTGTATCTAGATATTTCATATCTTTATATATTCCTCTTCTTAACTGACATACTTCCATAACATTCCCAACATATTCTTTAGGTATTAATATTTCTACTGTCATTATTGGTTCTTCTATTTTTTCAATTTCCATTGTTGGTGGTAAATCTGCTGGATTATATAGTTCTATTTCTTCACCATTAATTTTTGTCACTTTGTATATAACTGAAGGGGCTGTTGTAATTACTCCAATATCATATTCTTCTTCAATTCTTTCAACTATTACTTCTAAATGTAGTAATCCTAAGAATCCACATCTAAATCCAAAGCCTAAAGCTTTAGAAGTTTCAGGTTCATAATTAAAAGCTGCATCATTTAATTTCAATTTTGCTAAGGAATCTTTAAGATAAGTATATTCAGTTCCATCTATTGGATACATACCACAATATACCATTGAAACAGCTTTCTTGTATCCTGGAAGAGCTTTGTTTGTTGGGTTATTTTTTAAAGTTACTGTATCTCCAACTTGAACTTCTTCTGCTTCTTTAACACTTGCAGCAAAATATCCTACTTCTCCACTTTTTAGATTTTTACCTTCCTTATATTCACCTGCACCAAAATATCCTATTTCATTAATAGTAAATACTCCCTTTGTTGCCATAAAAGTTATTTCATCACCTAAATTAACGACTCCATCAAATACTCTAATATATGAAATTACTCCTTTATAGTTATCATATTTAGAATCAAAAACTAAAGCTTTTAAAGCTTGATTTTCATCTCCACTTGGTGAAGGAACTTTCTTTACTATTGCTTCTAATACTTGTTCACAATTTAGACCTGTTTTAGCTGATATACAAGGTGCATCAGATGCATCTATCCCTATAATTTCTTCTATTTCTTTTTTAACTTCTTTTACCATTGCATTTGGTAAATCTATCTTATTAATTACTGGTATAATTTCTAAATTATTTTCTAAAGCTAAATATACATTTGCTAATGTTTGTGCTTCTATTCCTTGAGTAGCATCTACAACTAAAATAGCTCCTTCACAAGCAGCTAATGATCTAGATACTTCATAATTAAAATCTACATGTCCAGGTGTATCAATTAAATTCAAGATATATAACTCTCCATCTTCAGCTGTATATTCCATTCTAACAGCCTGAGATTTAACGGTTATTCCTCTTTCTTTTTCAATACTCATATTGTCTAATACTTGAGTTGTCATATCTCTTTTTTCTAAAACACCTGTCATCTCAATTAATCTATCTGCTAATGTAGACTTTCCATGATCAATATGTGCAATTATACTAAAATTTCTTATATTTTCCATAAACAAATTTTAACATAAAAAAATATAGATAGCAATTTATCAATTGTATCTTTATTAATTAAAGAGGTAAATGCAATTAATTAACGAGAAAATATAAAAGTTGCATTTACTCTTTAAAAATAGATTAAGCACTTTTTCACAATATAAAAAAACTTTGAACTCCCGCCCACCCTCCCGTAAAGCATGAGTCCGTCCAAGCTTCTTTTACTTTATATTCCAATTCCCTTCTGATACCTTTTCAAGCTCCGTTTCAGAGCCTAGATCTAAGA
>CAZLWI010000031.1:0-3102 GCA_964563525.1 uncultured Lachnospiraceae bacterium
TTTCATGATAAAATTACATTTATTAATTGGAGGAAATATGGCAGGACATAGTAAATGGAATAATATAAAAAGAAGAAAAGGTGCACAAGATGCAAAAAGAGGTAAGATTTTCACTAAATTAGGTAGAGAGATTAAAATTGCGGTCAAAGAAGGTGGACCAGATCCTGATAGTAATGTGAGATTATCTAATGTTATAGTTAAAGCAAGAACAGCTAATATGCCTAATGATACAATAACCAAAGCAATAAAAGCTGCATCATCAGCAGGTGAAGGAGATAATTTTGAAGAGATTATTTATGAAGGATATGCACCTAAAGGTGTAGCATTAATAGTTGAAGCTACAACAGATAATAAAAATAGGACAGTTGGTGAAGTTAGACATGCTTTTGAAAAGTCAGGTGGAAGTTTAGGAGAACCTGGATGTGTTCAATATAATTTTGATAAAAAAGGTGTTATGGTCATTGAGAAAGCAGGACTTGCATATTCAGAAGATGAAATAATGATGTTAGTATTAGAAGCGGGAGCAGAAGATTTTAATGTACATGATGAAATATATGAAGTTTTAACAAGTCAACAAGAATTTACTAAAGTACTTAAAAATCTAGAAGAAAATGGGATTAAATTTGTAGTTGCAGAAATACAGATGGTTCCTAAAAATACAGTAGAATTAGATGAAGAATCAGCAGAGAAATTTGATGAAATGATAGAAAGATTGGAAGATCTAGATGATGTACAAAGTGTCTATCATAATGCTGAATATTAGATAGGTGAAATATGGGCAATATTAACTATTATTTTAAAAGAATTAAAGACATGGATAAAAAAGCTATGTTTGGAATAATAGATGAAATAGCTAAAAAAACAAAAAAGAATAAAGTTTATTTATTTTTTGATATCATATGGTGTGGAATGAGACATCGGAGCAGGTTATGCAGATTATAATTTGTTTGAAATGTATAATCTAAATGAAGAACAAAGAAAAACTTATTTAACTAGAAGAAGAAATAATGATTTAATTAAAAAATATAACAAACCAGAAGCATTTGATATTTTAGAAAATAAAGAAAAATTTAATACAAGATTTAATGATTTTCTACATAGATCTTGGATTAAAGTAGATGTAGATAATTTAGAAGAAGTAAAAAAGTGGATTAAAGAACATAAAAGATTTATGGCTAAACCAATATATGGTGGTTGTGGTCATGGTATTGAGAAATTCGAAGAAGAAGATTGGAAAGATGAAAAAAGATTAGATGAATCTTTGAAGAGATGGGCTGAAGATAAAGAAGGCTTCATTTTAGAAGGAATTGTTATTCAAAATGAAGAAGTATCTAAAGTATATCCTTGTTCAATTAATACAATTAGAACAGTTACAATTCTAAAAGAAGGTAAACCTTATGTAGTACAAACATATTTTAGAATAGGAAATGATGGTAAATTTGTAGATAATTTTAATAGTGGTGGTATGACAGTTCCAATAGATAAGAAAAAAGGAATTGTATTAGATAAAGCAATAGATAAGAAAAAAATACTATATGATACACATCCATATACTGGATATAAGATAAAAGGATTCAAATTTCCTTATTGGGAAGAAGTTTTAAATATGGCCAAAGAATTAGCTGTTAAGATTCCAGATATGGGATATGTAGGTTGGGATATTGCATTAACAAAAGATGGCCCTGTAATAATTGAGGCTAATGAATACCCTGGACATGATATATATCAGCTACCACAACATACACCGCATAAAATAGGGGTATTTCCTAAATTTCAACATCCTGAAAGAGAATAGAAAACTAATAAAATAAATAATAAAGTAATAAAAATGGAAGAAAAAAAAATAGATAATAAAGTAACTACAGAACAAAGTAAAGTAAAAGTTAAAAAACACTCTTTTTTAAAAGGGGTAGTTATACTTGTAATAGCTCAAATATTAGTAAAAGTATTTGGGCTTGTTTATCGTTTAGTAATTATTAATGTACCTGGTTTTGGTAATGTTGGTACAGGCTATTTTACAGCAGGTTATCAAATATATACATTAATGCTAGCTGTATCATCTATAGGTCTACCAACAGTAGTTGCTAAATTTGTTTCTGAAAGAGTGGCAGTAGGAGATTTAAAAGGAGCTCAGAGAGTCTTTAGAATATGTTGTAGCATATTTATCTCTTTAGGTGCAATTCTTTCATTTGCATTGTACTTTAGTGCTGATTATATAGCAATAAACTTATTACAAGTACCTGATGTAGCACTAGTTTTTAAAGTTTTATCACCAGCAATTGTTTTTGTATCAGCATCATCAATGATAAGAGGATATTTTACTGGTATGGAAAATATGACAGCAACATCTGTTTCACAAACTTTAGAACAATTATTAAATTCAATACTTTCTATAACTTTTGTTTATGCAGTATTAGGTAAAGATCCACATATTATGGCAGCAGCTGGAAATGTATCAGCAACAGCAGCTATAATTATTACTTTTATATTTTTAATTATTTATTATTATAGGAAAAAATTAAAACCTAATAAACAAGATAAATCTATTGAAGATAATGTTAAAACATCATCTTTAGCAAGTAAAATATTAAAATATTCAATACCTGTAACATTAGGTTCAATTATATCTGTTCTAAATAATGTAATAGATACTGCAACTGTAAGTAAAGGAATACAAAAAGCTTTTTCAAAAGTTATACATGTAAAAACTGAATTAGAATCAAAAGCTATGGAAATGCAAGGAATATTAGGTAAGGTAGAAACTATAACTATGTTACCTTTAGCAGTAAATCTAGCCTTATCAACAGTTTTAGTTCCTTCACTTGCTTCAGCGAAAGCCTTAAAAAAGGAAGATGAAATTAGTCAAAGAGTTAAATCTTCTATATTTATATCAACTATAATAATACTTCCTTGTACAGCAGGTCTAATTGCTTTAGCAGGACCAATACTTCAAATGTTTTATCCAACAGCACCAGATGGCATGTATTTAATGATGCTACTATCAATTGCTATGGTTTTTACTGGTTTAAATCAAACAATGAGTGGTTCTTTACAAGGAATAGGTAAAACATTAATACCAATGTTTGCATTACTTATAGGAGC
>CAZLWI010000031.1:3202-10035 GCA_964563525.1 uncultured Lachnospiraceae bacterium
ATATTAACCTATATTATATTAGTATTTAAATCTAAGGTTATAATAAAAGAAGATATAGAATATTTAATAAAATCTGAAAAACTTATTAATATATTAACTAAATTTAGATTAATAAAATAATATAGTTTAAATATATATAAGAAAAACAAACTAAAACAAACTTAATTTAATTAAACAACTTTAATATATTAGAGTTGTTTTTTCTTGTCTCATATTTAAAAGTGTGTTAAAATCTTTTCATAAAGATCAATAAGATTGTTTGAAAATTCAAACAATTAACTAAAATTTAGGGAGGCACATATGTCTAATAATTTCTTTGTAGAACTAACAACATCATCTGATGGTGTTACAGGATCGGCCACTTTGGTGACTCTTCGGTTACCAAACAATTCAACTCAACAAGTACTTATTGATTGTGGCATGTTCTTTGAAAAGGAATATTATGAAAGAAATAATTCTTTTCATTTTAATCCAGAAGAATTAGATGGGGTAGTAATAACTCATGGTCATGTTGACCATATAGGTAGATTACCAATGCTTGTTAAACAAGGATATAAGGGTAAAATTCATTGCACTAAGGTTACTGGTAATATTATACCAATATCATTAGAAGATAATTTTGCAATTATGAAGAGAAATAACAAGAAAAATGGTAATAGTAATTGTAGTGAAAGTGGAAACGGAAATGGTCATGAGAAACTATATGAAGAGTCAAATATGACTACGGCTTGTAGACGAATAAAAACTTATGACTTTGAGGAAAAAATTAAAATTACTCCGAATATGGAGATACGGTTTTTAAAAAACGGTCACTTATTTGGTGCAGCAATTGTATACCTGTGTTGTACATATGAAGGTGAAGATGATATTAATATTATTTTTACAGGTGACTATAAGGAGAAGAATTCGTTTTTTAAAACATTTAAAAAATTACCATTTAGGTTAAAAGACAAAAGGGTAACGATTGTTTCTGAAACAACATATGGAGGAAATACAACTGAAGAGATTAATGAAATCTTTAAAGATGTTATTTTTAAATCTGTTGTTGAAGAAAGAAAAATTCTACTTCCAGTATTTTCTTTAGGAAGAACACATCAAATTCTTTTAGAATTAAAGAAAATGCAGCAATTAGGTTTAGTCTCAAATAATATGAAAATATTTTTAGATGGAACTCTAGCAAAGAAATATTTAAAATTAGCTAGAGATGGTAAATTAGGAATAGACAGAAATAAGAATTTTATTCCAAATAGTTTCCATTTAGTTGGAGAAAATGGAGAAAGAACTCAATCTCAAAGAGCAAGAATAGTTTCCGTTGAAAAACCACCATTTATAATTGTTTCTTCATCTGGAAATGGTTCATATGGGCCAAGTAATTTTTATATACGGGAATTTTTAGAGCAAGAAGAAGCAACAATTCTGTTTACAGGATATTGCACCAAAGGAACTGTAGGAAGGAAATTAGTTGATTGTGTTGCATGTGAAGAAGTAGATGCATATGGTGAAACTTTTACTAAAAAAGCAAAAATATTATTCACAAAAGAGTTTACTGCACATGCTTATGCAGATGAATTAGCTAGTTTTATTGTTAAATTTCAAAATGTGGGAGGAGTAGTTCTAACACATGGTGAAAAAAAATCTAAAGAAGATTTTGCGGAAATGCTAGAAGAGGTGCTCGATTTTAATGTTCATAAAATAGAGATATTAGAATCTAATAAAATCACCAGGATAGATTCCTGGGGCTTAATATAAACTAAATTAAATAGAGAGGGAAATTTTCCTCTCTATTTTTATGATTTAATTATATTTTATGTGTTTGCTTTTCTTTTGTAAATTATTTTGATATATTTAATATAGATAATATATATAATATAGAAAATATAGATAATTTAATATTATTATACAAGGAGGAAATATGTATAAAATAGATAAAATATATTCAAGAGAGATATTAGATTCAAGAGGAAATCCGACAGTAGAAACAGAAGTTACAATTCGAGATGTTACTGAAATGGCGGCAGTACCATCAGGTGCATCAACAGGTGCATTTGAAGCTTTAGAATTAAGAGATAAAGATACTTCTAGATATTTGGGTAAAGGAGTATTAAAAGCTGTAGGATATGTAAATAATGAAATATGGGAAGGTTTAAAAGATTTTGAATTTAATTCATTAGAAGAATTAGATACAAAACTTATTGAATTAGATGGAACGGAAAATAAAGATAGATTTGGAGCAAATGCAATACTTTCAGTATCAATGGCAGTAGCAAGAGTTCTTGCTAAATTAGAAGGTAAAGAATTATATAAATTTTTAGGAAGTGCAAATATAATGCCAGTACCTATGATGAATATTTTAAATGGTGGTGAACATGCTACAAATAATGTTGATATACAAGAATTTATGGTTATGCCAATTGGTGCACCTTCTTTTAAAGAAGGACTAAGATGGTGTGCTGAAGTTTATCATAATTTAGCAAAAATATTAAAAGAAAGAGGTTTATCAGGAGGAGTAGGTGATGAAGGAGGTTTTGCACCTAATTTAGAGAATGATGAAGAAGCTTTAAAATTAATAATGGAAGCAATCAAAAAATCAGGATATGAACCAGGAAAAGATTTTGCTTTAACTATAGATGCTGCTGTTACAGAATGGCAAGTAGAAGGAGGATATAAACTTCCTAAAGCGGGAGAGTTTAAAACAACTGAACAATTAATAGATTATTGGGAAGATCTAGTAAGAAGATATCCAATTATTTCTTTAGAAGATGGATTAGGAGAAGAAGATTGGGAAGGATGGATTAAGTTAAATGAAAGATTAGGAGATAAGATTCAATTAGTAGGTGATGATCTTTTTGTTACAAATCCAAAAAGATTAGAAAAAGGAATTGAAATGAAAGCAGCTAATGCAATATTAATAAAATTAAATCAAATAGGAACAGTTACAGAAACAATTAAAGCTATAAATACGGCATATGAGGCAGGATATAAAGCAGTAGTATCTCATAGATCAGGAGAAACTGAAGATACATTTATATCTGATTTGGCAGTAGGATTAGGAACAGGTCAATTAAAAACAGGTGCACCTGCAAGATCAGAAAGAGTAGCTAAATATAATAGATTACTTAGAATTGAAGAAAAAATATAATTAGTAATACTTTCAAAAAATATAAAAAAGCAAAAAGCAAAAATAAAACTCTTAATAAACAACATATTAAGAGTTTTTTGTGTTTATAATAAGAACATAAAAATTATGTAAATAATGGTATAATATAAGTATATATATATTAATTTGACAAATTATGTCAAAAATAAAAAATAGAAAGAGAGACAGGAAAATGAAAAGAGTAAGAAAATTTTATCGGAACAGTCTTTTGTGTCTTTTAGAAGATTCAACAACAAGAGAGGGCTATATAGCCTTATCAGATTGGGAGCCATATAAATTGCTACCAGAAAAGTTAGATATCCAAATTGTACCAACACGAGGTAAAAATGTGTTTGGAACAAAGAGAGAAATTCATATTCCTTCGCAAGGAGGTGTATTTGGAGCAACAGCAGAGATACAAGATACTAATGGTGATATATATTTTTTGCTAAATGAGTGTTCTATAAAAGAACCTAACAATTCATTACTAAACATAACACCAACAAATATCTTTTATGGTCAAAAATTAAGTACAAATACAGATTTGGTAAAAGGTGAAAACTTATATTTTTATTCTATCGAAACCTGTAATAATGCTTTTAGGTGGAAACTTTTAGAACTTAAAGAACTGTCTTCTATAAGACAAATAGGAAAAAATAATTTCTTTTTCCTAAAAGGTACAATTGATTACAATGGAGAAGATGTAGAAGCTTTATGTTATCTACATGCTTGTCTCTAAAACTAGACTCTTGGGATTAATAATTCCAAGAGTCTTTTATATTTTATAATGCTCATATTTATATATTATAGTATTTATTTAATTTAGTTTTTATAAAAATTTAATATATGTTTATGTTTTCTAGATTACAAATAGACTTGTGAAGTAAGATTATGTGGAAAAAATATTTAATTTATATTAAAATTTAGGTATATAATTATTTATCTATTTTATAAAAGAAAATGGAGACAAAAAAATGAATAAAGCATTAAAGTATGGCTATATTGCCGCAAGGCATTATTTGCCGAAGCAAGTAGGAACATGCAGAATTTCTGTCTATTATGATAGACGGAAAAAGTATTTAGATGTAGTATCCAAGAATATAAACATGGTCACATGTGATCATATTTATAACAATATTTGGATAATTGTAGACGAAAAAGGAGATAAATATTTTACTTTAGTCTACAACTCGGAAAGAAAAATGGATCAGCCATCTTATTACCTAGGTTCTTCCATAAATTCTAATATGCCTATAATTGGAGAAAGCTTTTCTTTTTATAGATTTAGTATTAAAAGAGGATATGGAAAAACACCTTTTGTGTGTAAGTATAAAGCTAAGTTTAACAAGGTTCTAGCTTCCACTAAAATAGGAATAAATGACCTATATGAAGTGTTAGGCTGGTTAACCGATCAGCCTTATGGTGAGGAGCCCGTAAGGGTTATTATGACTATACGGTGATCATTTTAAGTCCTTAGAGTATTACTCTGAGGACTTTTTTTAAAAATTTGTCACAAATGTTTGACTATTCTAGAAATAGTCATATTGGTATAATACATATATCTTGCAACTTTTGTTTTTAAAATATATAATAAGATAAATTATAAATTAGAGGAAATATAAAATTTAGAATGAATGGAATAAAAGAATATACATTAGATGAATTAAAAGATATGTTTATTAAATTTGGTGAAAAACCATATAGAGCTGAACAAGTATATTCTTGGATATATAAAGATAGAGTAGAATCTTTTAATGAAATGACTAATTTAAGTAAAGAATTAAGAGAAAAATTACAATCACTATTCTATATAGAAAAATTAGAATTAATTGAAAAACAAAAATCGAAAGATGGTACAATTAAATATTTATTTAAATTACCAACATCTGATGCAATTGAAACTGTTTTAATGAAATATCATCATGGATATACAATTTGTATATCTACACAAAAAGGTTGTAAGATGGGATGTAAGTTTTGTGCATCTACTAAAGCTAATTTTGGTGGTAATCTTACAGCAGGTGAAATTATTCAACAAATAATAGAAGTTGAAAGAATAGAAAAAATAAGGATATCAAATGTTGTTTTTATGGGAATAGGAGAACCTTTAGATAATTTTGATAATTTAGTAAAAGCAATAGAAAATATAAATAATCATAAAGGATTAGAGATAGGTGCTAGACATATATCAATATCAACTTGTGGATTAGCAGATGAAATAAGAAAATTAGCTGATTTAAAGTTACAATCAACATTATCAATATCATTACATGCTACAACAGATGAAAGAAGATCAGAAATAATGCCAATAAATAATAAGTATAATTTACAAAAGTTATTAGAAGCAGTTAAATATTATGTTGAAACAACAGGAAGAAGAGTATCTTTTGAATATGCATTAATTAGAGGAGATAATGATAATTTAGAAGATGCTAAAAGATTAGTAGAATTGATTAAAGATATTAAATCACATGTTAATTTAATACCAATAAATACAATTGAAGAAACAGTTTTTAAGAAAAGTACAGATGAAAAAGTAATGAAATACAGAGATTATTTAAATGAACATCGGAATAGTTGCAACAATTAGAAGAGAATTAGGTTCAGATATTGATGCAGCTTGTGGTCAATTAAGAAAGAGGAGTATTTAAGAAGATGGAAGTCTTTGCAAAATCAGATTTAGGTAAAGCTAGAGAAATAAACGAAGATGCAATTTATATACCTGAAGAAGACTTAGGAATTAATATGTATATTTTAGCTGATGGAATGGGTGGTTATCGCGGTGGTGATGTAGCCAGTCAGTTAGCTGTTACTGCTGCGAGATCATATATTAAAAACAATTATGAAATAACATTTGAAGATAAAGAAGATATATTAAAACTTGTAAATGGTGCAATAGAATATGCAAATATGGTTGTATCAGAAAGAGCTAAAACAGATAAGAAATTAAATCAAATGGGTTCAACTTTAGAAGTATTATTAGTTATCAGAAATGATGCATATATTGGTCATGTTGGTGATAGTAGAATATATAGAATTAGAGATAAAAAAATTAAAAAATTAACAACAGATCATAGTTATATACAAAAATTGATTAGTGATGGAAGAATAACAAAAGAAGAATCTTCAACACATCCTGACAAAAACATGATAACTAAGGCAATAGGAACAGAAATTGTTGTTGAAGCTGAGTTAACACATCAAAAGCTAAATAAGAATGATATAATTGTTATATGTTCTGATGGACTTACAAATCTAGTTTCAGATAAAGAAATATTAGATATAGTTTTAGATTCTTTTGACGAAGATATTGCTGAAAGATTAGTAGATAGAGCTAATGAATTAGGTGGAACAGATAATATTTCAGTTATAGTATTAAAATACAATTAAAAAATATAAATTAATTAAATTATAAACATTTTAAGATTAGAATCTTAAGACAAGGAGAATTAGATGAATTTAATTGGAAAAGTAATTAATAATAAGTATGAAATTCTAGAAAAAATAGGAATAGGAGGAATGGCTACTGTTTATCGTGCTAAAGATAAGAAATTAAACAGAGAAGTTGCATTAAAAGTTTTAAAAGATGAATATACTACTGATAGTGATTTTATAAAACGTTTTAATCAAGAAGCTCAATCAGCTGCATCTTTAACACATCCAAATATAGTTTCAGTTTATGATGTTGGCAATGAAG
>CAZLWI010000032.1:0-9824 GCA_964563525.1 uncultured Lachnospiraceae bacterium
ATAGCTTTTTTATAAGCTCTTTTTTCTTTATATGTCATATGAACCTCCTTGCTCTATAAATATTTCTTTATAGAAGTTTGAGGTTTTAATTAAATCATCATGTTTACCATAGTCAGCTATATTACCATTTTCTAAAACTAAAATATTATCACAGTTTTTAACTGAATTAATTCTTTGAGAAATAAATATCTTAGTAATCTTATTATCATTATCTCTATTTTTAATTGTATTAATATTATCAATTGATCCTTGTAGTTTTCTTTCTGTATTATAGTCTAATGCAGAAGTTGAATCATCAATTATTAAGATATTAAAATCTTTCAATAATGCTCTTGCAATTGTTAATCTTTGTTTTTGACCACCAGAGAAATTTTGACCATTAGGTAAAACCTTATGATCTAAGTAATCTGTATACTCAGAAACAAACTCATATGCTTGTGAGACTTTTAATATCTTTTCTAATTCTTCATCAGTAGCATCTGGTTTACCCATAAGTAAATTATCTTTAATACTACCTTTAAATAATGTGTTTTTTTGTTGAACTAAAGAAATGTTTTCGTTAATTGTATTTAAAGCATATTCTTTAATATCTTTATTACCAATTAGTATTTTTCCTTCTTTAATATCATAGAATCTTAGTAGAAGATTAGCGATTGTAGATTTACCTGAACCAGTAGGACCTATAATTCCTAAAGATTCACCTTCTTTCAATTTAAAACTAATATTCTTCAAAATGTATTGAGGATTTATTTCTTTATCTTTTGGTTTATCTATTTCTAAAGAGTTACTTTCTTCTTTATCTTTTTTCTTGTTTCTTTTTTTATTTTTTCTATTATTTTTCTTTTCTAATTTTTTATTTAACTTTTCTTCTTTAAGTTTTTTGTGTAAGTCTATTTCTTCTTTTTTAGCATCATATGCAAAACAAACATCTTTGAATTCAATATTGAAGTTAGAAAATTTAGTTAAAGGATTATCTATTTCTTTAATTGAAGGCTCTGTTGTAATTACTTCTTTTATTCTTTTAAATGAAGCAATAGAAGACATAATGAACATAAAATAGCCTGCCATCATTAAAAATGCTACTAATATTTGCATTGAATAAGTTATAAATGCTATTAAATCACCTTGTAACATATTACCAGCAATAACTAATTTACCACCAAGAAATAATACTATTACAGCAGCAGCAGAAATTACAAAAGAAAATAATGGTTCAGTAAAATTCATTAAAACAACAACTTTAATAAATATTTCTTTTAATGATTTATTCTTAACATCAAATTTTTTACTTTCTTCTTTTTCTAAAGTATATGTTTTAATAACTCTAATACCTTTAATATTTTCTTGAACTACCTTATTAATTCCATCAACTCTTTGTTGTATTTGCATAAATATAGGGTTGATAAATTTACCTAAAATTCCTGCAATTATAATTATTATAGGGATAGAACCTAAAACTATATATGTAAGATCAGGATTTATTTTTATAGTGAAAAATGCTGAAATAAACAACATAAGAGGAGCTCTAATCAACATTCTTAATGTCATCATAGTACCTTGTGATAATCTATCAACATCACTTGTTAATCTAGTAAGAAGTGATGAAGTAGAAAAATTATCAATATTTGAAAATGAAAAATTATTAATTTTCTCATACATCTTTTTTCTTATTTCCTTACCAAAACCATGTGCAGCTTTAGATCCTGTATAAACAGAAATTACTCCTAAAATAACTGCAATAAGTGAAAATCCAATAATTAATAATCCCCTATTAATAATAAAATCTGTATCTGATTTATTAATTCCATTATCAATCAAATCAGACAATATCTTTGGAATAGTAACACTAAGTCCAAGTTCCATCATTACTAATATAGGAGTTATTATCGCATACCATTTATATTTTTTAATTAGTTTTAATATCTCTTTCATGTGCTTTATTCTATAATAAATATAAATTTAAGACAAGATATAACAAAAGAAAGTCTATTATATTTTCTAGAATAATTAGATGTTTGTAAAATATTTTTAATAGTTTAATTTGGAGTTTTATATAATTTAAAGTATAATAAAAGAAGAAGGGATAAGAAAGAAAAATAGATAAAACATAGAGAGAAAGAGATATAAAATGGAAGAAGATAATATTGAAAATATAGAAGAGATTAATGAAATAGATGGAGATAAGGTATTTATGCATACATGTTGTGCACCTTGTTCTGTTTCATGTATAGAAATATTAAGAGAAAATAATTTAGAACCAGTACTATATTGGTATAATCCTAATATACATCCATATACAGAGTATAAGAATAGATTAGATTCATTATGGGAATATTCAATGGATGAAGGTGTTGAATTAATAATTAAAGATGATTATGGATTAAAAGAATTTGTAGAAAAAACAATTGATCAATTAGAGAAAAGATGTGTTAATGTTTGCTATAGAATGAGACTTTCTGAGACTGCTAGAGCTGCTAAAGAATTAGGTTATTCTAAATTTACAACAACATTACTTGTAAGTCCTTATCAAGATACAGAAAAATTAATAGAAATAGGTGAGGAAATAGCTGGAGAATATGGATTAGAATTTATTGTTTTTGACTTTAAATCTAGATTTAGAGAAGGACAAGAAAAAGCTAGAAATTTAGGACTATATATGCAGAAATATTGTGGATGTATATTTTCAGAAGCTGAAAGATATAATAGGAATGATTGGAAAATTAGGAATCAAGAATAGAAAAGAGGAATAGATGGATAAAATATTATTAATAGATGGAAATAGTATAATGAATAGAGCTTTCTATGGAATAATGGGAAGAAATATATTACAAACACCAGATGGTGTTTATACAAATGCAATTTATGGTTTCTTACAAATACTATTTAAAACAATGGAAGACTTAGATCCTAAATATATTGCAGTAGCATTTGATTTAAAAGGTCCAACAAAAAGACATGAAATCTATGAAGAATATAAAGCTGGAAGACATGCAACACCAGAAGAATTAATTATGCAATTTCCAATTATTAAAGAAATATTAGATGCAATGAATATTAAAAGATTTGAAATGGAAGGCTATGAAGCAGACGATATATTAGGAACAATAGCTAAAAAATATGGTAAAGACTTAGAAGTAGAAATGTTAACAGGAGATAGAGACTATTTTCAATTAATAGATAAAAACATATCTGTAATATTACCTAGAACAAGAGCAGGTGTTACTGAAGATGAATACTATGATATTCCTAGAATAGAAAAAGAATTTGGAATAAAACCTATAGATTTTATACAAATAAAAGGACTACAAGGTGATTCATCAGATAATATACCTGGAGTACCAGGAATTGGTGAAAAAACAGCTTTAAAATTAATACAAGAATACAAAAGTATTGATGGACTATATGAAGCAATTGAAAGAAACAAAGATAATTTAAGTCCAAAACAAAAAGAAAAACTAATAGAATTTAAAGAACAAGCATATTTATCTAAAGAATTAGGAAGAATAGATTTAGCTGTACCTTTAAAATATGAATTAAAAGATATTTTAAAAGAAGAATGGAATAATACAGAAGTATTTAATTTATTCTTTAAATTACAGCTAAATAAATTTATAGAAAGATTCAAATTAAAAGAAAAACTAGATGAAGATAATGTACTTTTAGAAGACTTTATAGAATCACAAAGCTATTTAGAAGATTTACCAGTAATAGAAGAAACAAGTAAAGTAAAAGAAATATTTAAAAACAATAAAATGAATTCATTTACATATAGCATTGTAATGGATAATAATACAGATATTCTAAAAAGAAAAATTAAAACAATTGATATTTTGTTCTTTAATAGTTCTTTTAATAAACAAGATATAGATAAAATTAGAAATGAAAAACTTGAAACTAAAGATATTAAAATAGAAGAAGTAAAAAAGAAAGATATATCAAGCAATATTTTTAAAATAAATTTATTAGAATTAGATGATTTAGAATACAAACAAGCATTAGAAACAATATTCTTAAATTCATTATTAAAAGTAGGATATAATGTAAAAGAAGAATATTTAAATTTATTTAAGATATTTGAAACCGATATTAAAGAAAATATAATTAATGAAAATACTATAAATATAGATATAGACTTAAAAATAGGAAGCTATTTATTAAATAGTATTGAAAATAGATATTCTGTTAAAGATCTAATGTTTAAATATTTTAATTTAGATATAACAGAATTTATGCCTAAAGAGAATAAACAACAATCAATGTTTGAGGAAGAAGAAAAAGATTATTCTTCATATTTCTATTTATTACTTTATCCTAAAATATTATCTGATTTGTCTAATACTTCAATGTTAGACCTATATTTTAATATAGAGATGCCATTAGCTAAAGTATTAGCTAATATCCAATACCAAGGTATTATTGTAAATAAAGCAAAACTATTAGAATTTGGAGAAATATTAGATGAAGAAATAGGAGTATTAACTAAAGAAATTATTAAAATTGCAGGTGAAGATTTTAATATTAATTCACCACAACAAGTAGGAATAATTCTTTTTGAAAAATTAGGATTAAAATATATTAAAAAAACAAAAACAGGATATTCTACAGATGTTGAAACTTTAAACAAATTAATACAAGAACATCCAATTATAGAAAAAATATTAGAATATAGAAAACTAAGTAAATTAAATTCAACATATGTTCAAGGAATGATTCCATATATTAATGAAGAAACAAATAAGATACACTCATATTTTCACCAAACTGTTACTGCAACAGGTAGAATTAGTTCAACAGACCCTAATTTACAAAACATACCAACAAGAACAGAATTAGGTAAAGAATTAAGAAAAGCATTTATAGCAAGTAATGGTAATATATTAATTGATGCAGATTATTCACAGATTGAACTTAGAATATTAGCTTCTATGTCTGATGATATTGAAATGATAGATGCATTTAATAAGAAACAAGATATTCATACTTCAACAGCAAGTAAAGTTTTTAATATCCCTATTAAAGATGTTTCAAGTGATGATAGAAGAAATGCTAAGGCTGTAAATTTTGGTATAATTTATGGTATTAGTGATTATGGATTAGCTGAACAAACAGGTCTACCTTTTTATGTAGCTAAAGAATATATTAAAGATTATCTAGAAAAATATCAAGGTGTAGATAAATATATGAAATTACAACAAGATGAGGCAAAAGAAAAAGGATATGTTACTACATTATTTAACAGAAGAAGATATATACCTGAAATTAAATCACCTAAATATATGATCAGAGAATTTGGTAAAAGGGCAGCAATGAATGCACCTATTCAGGGTACAGCAGCAGATATAATGAAAATAGCTATGATTAGAGTATATAATAGGTTAATAAAAGAAAATTTAAAATCAAGAATAATACTACAAATACATGACGAAATATTAATAGATACTTTAGAATCAGAAAAAGATAAAGTAATAGAAATATTAAAACAAGAAATGAAGAATGCTGCTAAATTAAAAGTAGATTTAGATATAGAGATACAATTTGGAAAGACTTGGTATGACACGCATTAGTAAGAATTATTGCTAAAGTATAATCATTATGATATTATCAAATTAAATAAAGCATGGAGGTAAAGCATGGCTGAGAAGAAAGAAAAAGAAGTTAAAGACAAAGAAAAAAAAGATGCAAAAAAAGTAGAAAAAAAAGAAACTAAAAAAGAAACAAAGGAAAAAGTAGTTGAAGAAGTAGATAAAGTAGAAGTAGAATCACCAGAAGAAAATAAAGACAATAAAAAGTTTATTTTTAATATTGTTACTATAGTATTAATAGTAATACTATTAATATTCGGAGTGATATTAGTATTTAAGAAGCCTTCACCTAAACAAGCTGCAAAAGATTATTTATCTTTATCAACAAAAAATCCAATTGAAGCACAATATAAATATAATATAAGTGAATTTGATGAAGAAGTTCAAAGAGAAAAAGGAAAGTATACAACATATAAAGTATTAGAAGTAACAGATCTTGTATCAGAAGATGAAAGAGAAAAAGTTGAAGTTAAGTATACAAGAAAAGGTCCAAATTCATTTAGAATACAGGAAGAAGTTAAAGAAATTCTTAGACAAAAAGAAATAAAAGAAGGAACAAAAAAATATAATACAGAATATTTAAAAGAATTAAAAAGAATTTTAAGAGAGAGAAAAGATCAATTAACAGAAACTACAGAAGTACTTGTTTTAATTAGAAATCCTGGAGAAAGAAAATGGACAATTAATCCTTTAGGATTATTTTAAATAAAAGTTTAATATTATTCCCTGTATGGTACGAATTGTGATATTTTTAGAACCTACAAGTTTTTAAAGGGAAATATACTCTTGGTACTGCGTGTAATTTAGTTAATCTAAAATTACCCATAACTACTAAGGATATTACCCACCTGTCTGAGACAGGTCCTTAAAAATACACTTAGAAACGGCCAATACGGGGAATTTTTTATGTTCTTTATATAATATATTTTAATCTATATATTAATAGTTATAGATATTACATAAAGATAAACAATATAAAAACACATCAATTTGATGTGTTATTTTCATATTTAAATTATTCTAAATTAATTATATTAAAATTTTTAAATTAGTTTTATTTTTTTTCTTTTAAAGAATTTAATTTTTTAGTTAAATGAGATTTTTTTCTAGCTGCAGTATTTTTCTTTAAAATTCCTTTTGATTGAGCTATATCAATTTTCTTAATAGCAGCTAAATATAATTCTTCTGCTTTTTTTAAATTAGCTTCTTCAAAAGCCATTTCAAAATTTTTAATTGCTGTTTTAGTTTCTGACTTAATCATATTATTTGCTAAAGATCTAGTTTTATCTGTTTTTGCTCTTTTAATTGCTGATTTTAAATTTGCCATATTCTACCTCCACATAAAATATTATAACATGCTTGTTTAATTTTGTAAATTACTAGAGTTGTAAGTATTTGTAAACCATGCTATTTGGAAGATATATGAAGTAGTGTATGTATAAAATTTAATTGACTTGAAACTAGAATTTATGTATAATTTTAATATAAAAGTAATGGAAATAAAGAAAAAGTATGAAAAGGAAGATATATGGAATCAATTTATTCTAAAAGAAGAGATGATAAATTTCCGGTTGGAGATTTTTCTACAATTAAAACATATTTACAAGAAGTAGTTAAAAAATACAAGGACTTAACTGTATTTATTAAAAAGAAAGATAATATTAAATATAATATTTCTTATCTTGAATTTGAAAAACAAGTAATAAACTTAGGATTAGGACTTTATCAAAGAGGTTTTGAAAAAAAGAAAATAGTAATAATTGGAGAAAACTCATATGAATGGCTATTATTATATCTTACTTGTCTTTATTCAGGTATATTAGTAATACCTTTAGATAAAGGATTAAAAGAAATTGAAATAGAAAACTCAATAAAAAGAGTTAGACCAGATGCAGTATTTGTTGATGATATTAATTTACCTAAAATAGAGAATATAGCTAAAACTGAAATGATACCAAATATCTTATCTTTAGAAGATGAAGCAGAAAATTCATTATATACAATAATGGAAGAAGGATCTAAAGTTCCAAGCTATAAAAGAAATGAATTTATTGCTAAAGAAATTGATCCAGATGAACCAAAAATATTTGTATTTTCTTCTGGAACAACAGCACAATCAAAAATTGTGATGTTATCAAATAGAAATTTAGTGTCAGATATTTTAGGAATGCAGAGAATGATTAAATTTGAAGTTGGTTCTTCAACATTATTAATTCTACCTCTACATCATGTTTTTGCTTCAACAGGTGCACTATATTTCCTATTCTCTGGAATAACAATAACATTTATAGATAGTATTAGAAAAGTTGGAGAAAATATTAAAGAATATGGACCTGCTCAATTCTTTGCAGTACCAGCATTATTAGAATTAACATATAAGAAGATAATGGAAGGAATTGAAAAACAAGGTAAAATGGGAACATTTAAATTTGGTTTATTAATTTCTAGAATAGCAGGATTTTTTGGTATAAATATAAGAAGAAAAATATTTAAAGATATTTTAGCTAATCTTGGTGGCAATTTAAAAGTTGTAATATCAGGTGCAGCTGCAATGGATAAGAAACTAATTAAGAATTTTAGAGATATAGGAATTGAAGTTTACCAAGGTTATGGACTAACTGAAACATCACCTTGTATTGCTTCAATAAATAATACATATTATAAAGATGGAACAATAGGTTATCCTGTTCCTAATATAGAATTTAGATTAGGAGATAAAGATAAAGACGGTATGGGAGAAATACAAGTAAAAGGTCCTATTGTATTTAAAGGTTACTATAATGATACTAAAAGTACAAAAGAAGCCTTTACTGAAGATGGATGGTTTAAAACAGGAGATCTTGCAACAGTAGATAAAAAAGGATATATAACACTAACAGGAAGACAAAAAGATATGATTGTTTTAGATAATGGTAAAAAAATATTCCCTGAAGAAATAGAGTTTCTAATTAATAAACTACCATATGTAAAAGAAAGTATGGTTTATGCAATAGAAGATAAAGGTACATTACAAACAAGAGCTAAAATAGTTTATGATGAAGAATATAAACAAGAACATTTAAAAGATTTAAGTTTAGCAGAATTAACAGAGAAAGCTTGGGAAGATGTAAAATTAATTAATAAAAGTCTACCTATATATAAATATATTAAGAAAATTGATCTTACAGATCAAGAGTTTGAAAAAACAACTACTTTAAAAATTAAAAGATTTAAAGAATTTAAAAAAATAGAAGAAGGAAATAAATAAAAAATATTTTAAAAACTTTGTAAATAAGTGTTGACAATTATTAGGACCTAAGCTATAATATTATTACCGTAATTATTTGCGGTAATATTTGTTTTATTGCTGGTAATCGGCAATGTACGGGGCATAAGGGAGTCATCCCGCATCTTCAGCCTGCCAACCTATGCCTTCATTCTGGGCGTCGTTTCTCTCATAATTGCGGGGCTTATCCAGCATTCTGCCGGGGCTGGTGTGGTTATTACGCTGCAAAGCACCTCGGAGATATCTTTCGGGACCCAGGCCGTTACTGCATTCCTTATTCTAACTGCTTTTTCCTCTGGATGTAGCGCATTGACAGGGGTGGAGGCGGTTAGCAATGCGGTACCTAATTTCAAAGAACCTGCACTTCAAAATGCCAAATTAACCTATTTGTTGCTGGCCGCGGCAATTGTTGTTTGCTTCGGCGGGGTGGCTTATTTGGCTAGAATATACAGCCCCGTACCTAATCCGGATTTGACAGTTATGGCGCAAATATCACTGGCTGTTTTCGGGCAGGGGTTTATGTTTTATTTCATTCAAATTACTACCACTATCATATTGGCGATGGCAGCTAATACTGCTTTTGCTGGGTTTCCGACATTACTTTCCATTATCGCCCAGGATGGTTATGCCCCCAGACAAATGGCTTTACGCGGACACCGCCTCAATTATACCAACGGCATCGGTTTTCTGGCTTTTCTCGCCATCTTGTTGATTATATTCTTCAAAGCTGATACCCATTCGTTAATCGCCCTTTATGCCTTGGGCGTCTTGGCGGCTTTTACCTTTTCCCAGACCGGTATGTTGGTTCATTGGTTGAAATTGAAGTCAGAGGGATGGCGTTATAAGGCTCTAATTAACGGGTTGGGGGCCCTTACCACAATGAGTGCGGTAGTCATCGTAGGGGTTACCAAGTTTACCAGCGGTGCCTGGATAGTGGTAGTGGTGATACCTATTATCGTGTATTTGATGTCTGGAAT
>CAZLWI010000033.1:0-2244 GCA_964563525.1 uncultured Lachnospiraceae bacterium
TAGATAAAGGAGTAGCACATTTAGGAATTGGAAAGGCTACAGGTGAGAACAGAACCGAAGATGCTACAAAACTTGCTATTGCAAGTCCATTATTAGAAACAACAATAGATGGAGCAAAAACTGTTATGTATAATATTACTTCAAATGTTACCCTATCTCTACATGAATATGCAACAGCATCTGAATTAATTAGATCATCAGTTGCACCAGAAGCAGATATTATTATGGGTAAAATTGAAGATGAAGAAGCTGGAGAAGAAGTAATAGTTACAATTATTGCTACAGGATTTGATGAAGATTCAAGTTCTAGAGTAAATTTTAACTCTGAATCTAAACCTTGGGAAGCAATTACAACATCTTCAACAAAAAACGTAGATAAACCTGAAGAAGAAGAAAAAACAAGTGGTCAATATTCAATACCACCATGGTTACAAAGAAAATAAAAAAAGATATATTACAATTTACAATTGAACAATATTAAAATAAAAAAAATATATATTATTAATATATAGATATATATTTCTTAAAAAGAAGCATTGCCTTTTCCTTTCGTATATTTAAAGCAATGCTTCTATTTATTATAATAAAAAAATTAGCACTCTAACAAGTAGACTGCTATTGCAAAAAAAATAATAGTATGATAATATAATTTTGTAACTAAATTTTAAGGAGAGTGATTAAAATTAATAATATGAATAAAGAATTTAACATAGATGATGAAGATGATGAATTAGACAATCTTATAGAAAAAGAGTTTTCTATGTATGAAAATAATGAAATTGAAAACAATATATATAATGAATTTGCTTCAAGTCTAGATTCATTTAGTGAAGAGGAAATAAAAAAATTGTTAAGTGGAAATACGGAAGGAATTAATCCTGAAACTATAGAAAACTTAGATAAGCAAATTAGAGATATAATATCAAAGTTACCTTTCGATATTAATAAAGTTTATGGAAAGATGGTAGAAGATGGCGAGGAAAATCCAGCCTTTTCTATTTCGTTAGGTCCAATTAAACCAGGTGAAGAGATACCAAATACTAAAAAGAAATTAAACAAGAATAAATCAAATAAGAAAGAAAGAGTTAAAGTAGATGAAAAAAAGGTAGATAAAAAGAGATTTTTAAATACTTTTGCAGAAGATTTAACTTTTAAAGCAGCATCAGGTGAATTAGATAAAGTTATTGGTAGAGATAATGAAACAAAAAGAGCAATAGAAATTTTAAATAGAAGAACTAAAAATAATCCTGTATTAATTGGAGAGCCTGGTGTTGGTAAAACAGCGATAGCTCAAGGATTAGCTCAAAGAATTATTGAAGGTAATGTTCCAGCAAAACTTTTAAATAAAGAAATTTATCTGTTAGATATGGCCTCAGTAGTTGCAGGTACTCAATTTAGAGGACAGTTTGAACAGAGAATGAAAGGTATTATTACTGAATGTAAAATGCTGAAAAATGTAATACTTGTAATTGATGAGATTCATTCAATTGTTGGTTATGGTGATGCAGAGAATTCTACAAATGCTGCAAATATATTAAAACCTGCATTATCAAATGGTGATATTCAAATTATAGGTACAACAACTTTAAATGAATATAGAAAATATATTGAGAAAGATTCAGCACTAGAGAGAAGACTACAACCAATAATTGTTGATGAACCAAGTATTGATGATACTATAGAAATTATTAAAGGTATAAAGAAATATTATGAAGATTACCATAGAGTAAAAATTTCTGATGATGTAATCAAAAGAACTGTAGAGATGTCTGAAAAATATATTAATAATAGATTTTTACCAGATAAGGCTATTGATATAATTGATGAAGCTTGTTCAAAAATTAATTTAAAGAATAAGGAATTAGTTGAATTAGCTAAAATAAAAAATGAATTAGAAAAAATAGAAGAAGAAAAGGAAGAATGTGTTTCTTCAGATTCTATAGAAGATTATCAAAGAGCAGCAGATTTAAAAACAAAGGAATGTGCATTACAAGAAGAGATGTATAAATTAGAAAAAAAGATTAAACCTATTGTTTTAAATATAGAACATGTAGCTAAAGTTATAGAACAATGGACAAAGATTCCGGTAACTAAAATTACTGAAGCTGAAAATGAGAAATTAATTAATTTAGAAGAAAATATACAAAAAAGAGTTATAGGCCAGAAAGAAGCAGTTGAATCTGTAGCAAGAGCTATTAAAAGAAATAGAGCAGGATTACAATCAACTAAGAGACCACCTTCATT
>CAZLWI010000033.1:2254-9442 GCA_964563525.1 uncultured Lachnospiraceae bacterium
CAACTGGTGTTGGTAAAACAGAACTTGCAAAAGCAGTTGCAGATCAAATGTTTGGTAATGAACATAATATTATTAGAGTAGATATGAGTGAGTATATGGAAGCACATGCTGTTTCTAAACTTATTGGTTCTCCTCCAGGATATATTGGATATGATGATGCAGGACAATTAACTGAAAAAGTTAGAAGAAATCCTTATTCAATTATATTATTTGATGAGATAGAGAAAGCACATCATGATGTATTTAATATATTACTACAAATTTTAGATGATGGAAGATTAACTGATTCACAAGGTAGAGTTGTAAATTTTGCTAATACAATAGTAATAATGACTTCAAATGCAGGCTCAGAATTAAATCAAAATACAATTGGTTTTGGTAATACTCAGAAACAAAAGAAGGATAAGATATTAGAAGCCTTAGAAACTACTTTTAGACCAGAGTTTTTAAATAGAGTTGATGAAATTATAGTATTTAATTCTTTAACTAAAACAGAACTAATTAAAATTGTTGATATTTTTTTAGCAAGAACTCAAGAGGTGTTAAATAATAAAAATATTCAAATTCGATTAACAAACAAAGCCAAAGAACATCTAATAGAAAAGGGCACAGATTTAAAATATGGAGCTAGACCTTTAAGAAGAGCAATTCAAAGAATTATTGAAGATGCTATTACAGATAAAATACTTTTAGGAGAAGTTAAAGAAGGAAATAGTTTAAAAATAGACTATAATAACGACAAACTAATTATTACAAAATCTAAATCTAAAGTTAAATAAGATAAAAATTAATGTTTAACAAATATTAAATACAGAAGCACTATGTTTCATTATTGAAACGAAAGTGCTTTTTTATTGTAAATACAAAACTCAAATGATAAAATCACATTACTATGAATAATTCTAATATTAATAAAATACATGAAAAAATATTTAGTATAATAGATAAGAATAGTAAGACTTTTTATATATTAGTTGGTATTCTATGTTTTTTAATACTTGTTTTTTCTTTTATATATTTTGGTAGTAGAGTAAAGTTTAATGAAGAAACAAATAAATATACAAGTAAAATAGGTAAAGATGTTTTTGAATATAATGTAAAAACAGATAATATTTATACGAATTCTTTTTTGTCTGATACTGACGAGATACCTCTTATTAAAGAACAAGAGCTATCTTCTTTAATATTTACTGAAATATCACATAATGAAGAAACAGAAAATTTTAATATACAAGCAGACATACCTAAAATAAACATATCTTCAGATTTAAATATTAAAGAATTTAATAAAGTAAAAGAAAAACTTAATTATATTAATGAAAGAATTCAAATGATTAGAACAGTATTTGAAGGCAATAATGAACTAAAATTTAATTATTATGCATATTATTATCAAAATTCTTTGTCTTTTGGTTATGAATATTATGAGAAGTTTCAAAATAATGTAATAAGTGAAACAGATTCATTTGTATATAATGTTGATAAAAATAGGATGATGTCATTTGATGAATATTTAAAATCAAGACAAATTAGAGAAACTAAAATATCTGCAGCTTTAAGAGAAATTATTAGAAGAGAAAAATTAAAATATAAATACAATAAAAGAAATAGAAACTATTCTATAGAAGATGATGGGAGTATTAATTTAAATATAGACAATACAACTAGCATAAATATAAGAAAAGTATAAAACAAAAGAGGATAAAATGATTTTAAAAGGAGTGAAATTCACTCCTTATTTTATTATTATATTTATAATTATATTGTTTTTTGTATTTATGTTATTTATTTAATTGTATATTTCTTAAATTTTTTGTCTATATATTTTTTTATGGCATTGTTAATTTTAATGTTTGTTCTTTACCTGATCTAATAATAGTAACATCTACAGCTGTTCCTGATTTAATATTATCTTTTAATGAATTAATATCTGTAAAGCTTTTAATTTCTTTATCACCTATTTTAGTTATTAAATCTTGCATAAGTATTCCAGCTTTTTCTGCTGCTGAACCTTCTTTAACTTGTTGTACATAAACTCCTGCTTTTAAACCTAATTGTTGTTGCATAGCAAGTGTTATATCTAATCCTGATATTCCTAATTCTGGTCTATTAATAGTTTTGTTTTCAATTAATTCTGTAGCAACAGCTTTAGCTTGGTTAATTGGTATAGCAAAATTTAAACTATCTACTCCAATTCCCATAGCTTTGATTGTTGTAACTCCAACAACTTTACCATTTACATTAACTAATGGTCCACCACTATTTCCTGAATTAATAGCTGCATCAGTTTGTATTGCTTTAAAAGATGAAGCTCCTTGTGTTATTTCTCTTTCTAAACCGCTTATTACTCCAACAGTAACACTATTTTCTAAAGATAGAGGTCTTCCAATAGCCATTGCAAACTCACCTATTTGTAATTTATCTGAATCACCAAATTCAACTTTAGGTAAATTTGTTTTATCAACCTTAATAACTGCTAAATCTGTTAATTCATCTTTACCAATAATTTTTGCATCTAATTTTGTTTTATCATGTAATATAACAGTAACTTTATTTGCTTCAGAAACAGATATAAAACTATTATTTGATTTTGGATTAATAACATGATTATTTGTTAAAATATGCCCATCATCTGAAATAATAAAACCTGAACCTGTTACAGTATTTTTAGAGCTTCCTCCAAATACTGATGAAACATTAAGTTCTATTTCTATACCCACAACAGATGGTAATAATTTGTTAGCAATATTAATTGTATTAGCATTAAAGTCTTTTAATTCTAATATATTTTTATCTGTATTACTTGCATGAACATAAGTTTCTATAGGTGTATTTCTACCATATATTAAATTAGCTAAATTACTAAAGAAAGTAAATCTAGCTGGTAAAAAACCTGCTAAAAATAGAACTAGTAAAGTACCTATAATTGCCATTAAAAATGGTAATAATATAACTTTACCAAAACCAGCTTTTACTTGTTTTTTTTCTTTTTTCGTATTTTCTTTGCTAAAGTTAAAATCGCTTGACTTCTCTTTACTCATAAATTCCTCCTTGTATATAACCTTAAAAAAATATTATAGTATTTTTGGGTAAAAGTCAATTGATAAAACATTTAGGATGTTATATATTTAATATATAAATTGTAGTTTAACATAGGAGAATTAGATGAAAAATAAAAAAGGAATTACGTTAATAGCATTAACAACTATGGTTGTTCTAATTACAATAATAATGAGTTCAATTACATATGTATCATTAAATGCTATTGAAATGAAAAAATCTAATGAAATAAAAGCAGATTTAAGAATGTTAACAGACAAGGTAGAAGAATACTATCTACAATCTGGAGTTCTTCCAACAAAGGGAAATGCGATGAAAATTAGCAGTGGAGATCCTACAACAACAGCTAAAATTGGAGCAGAAGAATTAGCTAAGAAAAATAAGTTTGATAATTCTGATTATTATTTAATCAATTATCAATTATTAGATAGAGTTGTATTAAATGATTCAGATAGAGCATATGTAGTAAATGACAAAACACATACAGTATATGTTTTAGGTGGATATAATACAAGTGTAGGTAAAGAGTTTTATTTGCCATATGTAAATGATATAAATAATTTAGAAAATTAAAAAATAGGAGAAAAGAATGGAAAAAAACAAAGGAAAAAAAGTTAAAACTAAAAGAACAAGTAACAATAATTTAAAAATATTATTTGTTTTAATAATATTTATAGCTTTAGTAATAGGTGGTATTTTTTTGGGAAAACATTTAAATTCATCTAGAGAAAAGGCAAAGCGTTTAGCAGATATTCATCCAGATGTTGAATTATCAGCTAAAGAACAATCATATTATGATTTGTTATTAAAAACTATGAAAGAACATGAAGATTTAGTAACTGGAGTAGAACATGTATATTTTAATCTTTATGATTTACCTGGATTAGAACATGCAGAGAAAGAAAATATTGCTAAGAAAGTTTTACATGCTTTTGAAGTACATAAAGATAAGGAATTATTAATTGATACTTTTGATGGACTGTATTTTAGAGGAATATTAGATATGGAAACTTCAAATTTAAAAGATGGAATATATGTAACTTTTGAAGATCCCAAGAAAGATAAAGATGCAAAAGAAGCTAGATTTGCTATATCAATATACAAAAATTCAAATGAAAATCCTAAAATAGAATATGATGTAAAATTAGCAGATGATAAAAGGATAATTAGTTTTACTAAAGTAAATTCTGAAAAATCAGAATAATAAAAGGAAAGAAATAATGTTTAATAAAAAAGGTATAACATTAATAAGTTTAGTTGTAACAATAATTGTTATCATTATATTAGCATCTATTGTTATTGCTGTATTAACTTCAGAAGATAAAAGTACAATTAAAAGAGCCACAGAAGCTAAGAATTCATTCGAAGAAAGTCAAGAAATAGATATTTTAAAAGTTATATTTTTTGAATTAGAAAATAAATCATTGACTACAGCAGAAGAGAAAAGAACATATATTACTAATGCTTTAACAGATGAAGGCATAGAAGATTTTGAAGTATTTGATCAATATATAAGAATTAAGGATAGACAATATCAATATTCTGAAATAGCAGGATTTGATAGTATATAATATAAGGAAGTAGTATGAACAGTAAAAAAGGTATTACTTTAATAGCATTAGCTATTACGATAATTGTTTTAGTTATTATAGCTACAATTTCTATTGCTGCAATAACAAATGAAAATGTTTTAGAAAGAGCTAGACAAGTACGACAAGAAAAAAGATTAAATGAAGCAAAAGAAACTATAAAAGCTGCTTTATTTAAAGTAATTGGTTTAAAGAAATATAAGAATCAACAGGAATTAGCAGATGATGTTGAAGCTGAATTAAAGAAAATGAAAGGCTTAGAATCTGTTATTATAAATCCAAGTGGTGATGATTATAAAGTTGAAATGCCAAATGATATAAGTTTAACATTTGAAGAAGTAACTGGAAAGAAGTTACAAATGCATATAGATTCTTATGTAACATTAACAGAAATAGAGGGAAGATAATGTTCGATGATATAACTTCTACTAAAGATATAAAAAATATACATTTTAGAGGTATAGGTGGAATAAGTATGAGTGGCATAGCTGCTACTCTTAATTCTTTTGGGTATAATGTAACAGGCAGTGATGATAATGAATCTATTCAGACTAAAAAGTTACAAGAAATGGGAATACAAGTTGTAATTGGTAAAGATTTAGATAATCTTAAAAATGCAGATTTAGTTATATATACTAATTCTATGCCAGAAGATGATGAAGAATTAGAATTAGCAAGAAGTATAAATATACCAATACTAGAAAGAGCAGAAGTATTAGGTAGAATTACAAGTCAATATAAAAACTCTATAGCAGTTGCAGGAACTAATGGTAAAACAACTACAACTGCTATGATTTCAACAATCTTTTTAAATGCTAAAAAAGATCCTAGTATTCAAATAGGTGCATACTTAAGAAATATTGAAGCAAATTATAGGATAGGTAATTCAGAATATTTAATTTTAGAATCATGTGAATACAAAGGAAGTTTTTTACACTTCTCACATGAGACAGCAGTTATATTAAATATTGACTATGATCATCTAGATTATTTTAAAACATTTGATAATATTAAAAAAACATTTTATGAATTTGCAAAAGAAACTAAAGAAGACGGAAATATTGTTTTAAATTATGATGATGAAAATTGTTTGGAATTAATAGAAGAATTAAAAGATAAGAAATATAATATAATAACTTTTGGTTTAAATGAGAAAGCAGATGTATATCCTAAAGATATTAGATATGAAAATAATATAATGAAATATAATCTATACTATAAAAATGAATTCTTAATTGAAATAAATTTAAATGTATTTGGTAATTTTAACATTATAAATTCTTTAGCAGCTGTTTCGGTTGCTTTAGCATATAATATTGATATTCAAAATATTAAAGAAGGATTAGCAGAATATTTTGGAGCAGATAGAAGATTTGAATATAGAGGACAAATAAATGGTGCAAATGTTTATGATGACTATGCACATAATCCTACAAAGGTAAAAGCATTATCAGATATTTCAAAGGTATTAAATAAAAAAACATGGATTGTATTTGAACCTCATACATATTCAAGAACAAGGGAATTGTTTGATGAATTTGTAGAAGCATTAAAGGAATATGATAATATAATTTTAACTAAAATATATGCAGCTAGAGAAAAAAACATATATGATATTAAGTCTGAAGATTTAATTGAAGATCTAAATGATAAATATAATAAAGAAGCCATATATATTGAAGAATATAAAGACATAATAAAGTATTTAAAAGAAAATGTTAAACAAGATGATTTAATACTTTTTGTTGGTGCAGGAAGTATTAATAGATTATATGATTTAGTAGAAAAAGAAGAATAAATAAAGTAAACATTTAATAAACAAATATACAGCAATTAATAATTGCTGTTTTTTTATATAAATTGTAGTATAATACTAATATAATAATTTAATAATTAAAAAATTTAATAAGATATTTTTTATATAAACAATATATTAAGGAGGTTTTTATGATAATACCAGTAGGTAATTATGTTTTGGGAATAGAAGAAAATGAAAGTTTTGAAAATAGAGGATATAAAACAGTAGAAATAGTTTCTATTAGTAATGAAATAGATACAAGCTTACCTTTTGTTAAATCACAAAAAGTAATAGTTAGTGATTTTGATATCATTACTATTGAAGAAGAAGGTAAAAAATATTTGATATTTGATGTATCAAGTATTATGGGAATTATTAAATAGGAGATAAAAATGAGAAAACCAGAACTATTAGCACCAGCAGGAAGTTTAGAAAAGGCAATTACTGCATTTAAATATGGTGCAGATGCAGTATATTTAGGAACACCAAAGTTATCATTAAGAAATAAGGCACAAATAGAAGAAACAGATATTACAAAAATAGTTGAATATGCACATAGTATTAATAGAAAAGTATTTGTAGCAATTAATATTTTTGCTAGAGATGAACTATATGAAGATATTAAAGAGCAAGCAAAGTTTTTAGAAGAATTGAAAGTTGATGCCATTATTGCAGCAGATCCGGGTGTTATTGAAGAAATAAAAAAGTATGCACCTTCAATACCAATACATGTTTCAACTC
>CAZLWI010000034.1:0-3586 GCA_964563525.1 uncultured Lachnospiraceae bacterium
CTAAAGCTATTACAACAGCTACAATGACAGCATTTGGTAATACTATGGGTTCTGTTCATTATTTATCACCTGAACATGCAAGAGGTGGAGCAACAGATGAAAAATCAGATATTTATTCTTTAGGAATAGTAATGTATGAGATGGTAACAGGAAAAGTACCTTTTGATGCAGATACTGCAGTTTCAGTAGCATTAAAACAAGTTCAGGAAAAACCAGTACCACCTATAGAATTAAATAGAAATATACCAGAAGGTTTAAATCAAATAATATTAAAAGCAATGGAAAAAGATCTTGGTTTAAGATATGCATCTGCATCAGAAATGCTAGTTGATTTAGAAATACTAAATAAAAGCCCAGACGTAGATTTTAAAAATGTTGATGATGCAATTAAAGAATCAGTTACAAAAATAATACCAATAATAAAACCTCGAGTGCAAGTAGAGGAAAAAGATCCAGGTATTTTTGATGAAAAACCTTGGTTAAGATATACAATTATTGGAATATTAGCACTAATATTACTTTTAATAGTAATATTTGTAACTGTCACAGTATTAGGGAATAAATCTAATAAAGAAACTTTTATACCTAACTTAACAGGAGAATTTGGACAAACAAGACTAACTAAAGAACAGGCAATAGAATTATTAAATGAAAGAGGATTTACTAATTATCAAATTATTGAAGAATATAATGCTGAAGTAGAAAAAGATCTTGTATATGATCAAGATCCTAGATATCAAGAAAATTTCAAAGTTAAAATTAAATCACTATTTAAAGTTTTTGTAAGTAAGGGTGAAGAAATGGCTAAAGTACCTGTTGATTTAATAGGTAAATCTAAAGAAGAAGTTCAAAAGATACTAGAAGAAATTAAATTTAAGGTTGAAATTGTAGAAGAATTTAATGAAGATAAGAAAATTAAAGAGGGACATGTATTTAAGCTGGATCCCGAAGAAGATAAGGAAGCAC
The DNA here is from genome assembly GCA_964563525.1 of uncultured Lachnospiraceae bacterium. Taxonomy (GTDB): domain Bacteria; phylum Bacillota; class Clostridia; order TANB77; family CAG-508; genus CAZCCM01. The sequence continues at coordinate 967 of CAZLWI010000034.1, forward strand.
CTTTATCTAAACCAGTTAAAGTTTATGTAAGTAAAGGTCCTGAACATAAAGAAGTGGAAATACCAGATATCAAAGGTTATTCAGAAACAGATGCAGTTAAAACATTAAAAGATTTAAAATTAAAAACAGAAGTAGTATATCAAATATATAATGAACAAGATGAAGGAAAAGTATTTAAAACTGATCCAGCAATTGCTCAAAAGGTAAAAGAAGGAGATAAAGTTAAAATATATATTGCTAAAGCTCCAAAAGTAGTAGAAGGTGAAGTAACAATTAATTTTAAAGAACTATTAAAAGATTCAATACCAAAAGATATAGAAGTGTTATTAGAAGTTGATTATGATAAATTTATTAATAATGAAATGATTTCAAATCAGGAAGAAAACAAAAAAGTAAAAATTTATGTTAAGGACTATGGAACTCCAGTTGATTTAAATCTATATATTAATGGTGCAATTAAGAAAAAAATGCAAATAAAAATATATGAAAAAACTTCATATACTATACCATAACAAAAATAATAAAACTAAAGGATAGAAAACTAAAATTTGAGTAATAGAAACAAAAGAAAGAGAATAAATTAAATGGAAATATCAGTATCAATACTAAGTATATTAAATAATCCTAATTTTGCTCAAGAAATATACAATTTGGAAGCATCAGGAATAGATTATTTTCATATTGATGTTATGGATGGTAAATTTGTTAAAAATGATAATTTAGAAGATATGTATGAGCATTTATTAAAATTAAGAAATATTACAATGATACCTATTGAAGTACATTTAATGACTAAAAACTTAAAAGAAAATATCTCAAGATTTGCATCACTAGAACCACATTCTTTAATTTTTCATCCAGAAGGAATAAAGGAAGAAGAAGTATTAGAATATATTAAAGAAATAAGAAGTTATGGTATAAAACCAGGTTTAGCAATTAAGCCAGAAACAAGTATTAATAGTGTTAAAAAATATTTAAATAAAATAAATATATTACAGATTATGTCTGTTGAACCTGGAAAAGGTGGACAGGAATATATAGAGAATACTACAAATAAAACAAAGTATCTTATTCAAGAAAAAGAAAATATTAATCCAAATCTGCTAGTTTCTGTAGATGGTGGAATAAATCAAGTTTTATCAAAAATGTTAAATAAAATTAAAATAGATATAGCTATTATTGGCTCATATCTATTTCATAATTCTAGATATATAGAAACAATCAATAAAATAAAGGAGAAAACAATGCTTGTTAATACAAAAGATATGTTAAATAAGGCAAAAGAAGAGAAATACGCAGTGGGCGCATTTAATTTTAGTAATATGGAGATGGTTCAAGCAATTTCGAGAGCAGCTAATGATACAAATTCACCTGTAATATTACAAACATCAACATCTGCAATAGAATATATGGGTTTCCCATATATATTAAATATGATTGATGCAGCAATAGAAGAAACAAATGTACCAATAGCACTTCACCTAGATCATGGACCAGACTTTGAAACATGTAAAAGATGTATTGATTCAGGATATACTTCAGTTATGTTTGATGGCTCTTCTTTACCATATGAAGAAAACGTTAAAATAACAAAAATGGTTGTTGATTATGCACATCCTAGAGGTGTTACAGTTGAAGCAGAACTTGGTACTTTAGCAGGAGTTGAGGATGATGTACAAGTAGATGAATCAGATGCTAAGTTTACTAATCCAGAACAAGCAAAAGAATTTGTTGAACTTACTGGTTGTGATTCATTAGCAATAGCAATTGGAACAAGTCATGGTGCATATAAATTTAAAGGTGAAGCAAAATTAAAATTTGATATATTAAAAGAAATAACAGAATTATTACCTAATACACCTATTGTATTACATGGAGCATCAACTGTTATTGAAGAGTTTTTTAAAGAAGCAAATAAGTATGGTGCACATATTGATGGAGCAAAAGGTGTTCCAGATGAAATATTAAGAGAAGCAGCAAAACTTGGTGTTTCTAAAATTAATGTTGATACTGATTTAAGATTAGCTCAAACAGCAGCAATTAGAAAATTATTTGGTGATTTACCAGAAGTATTTGATCCTAGAAAATATTTAGGTGAAGCAAGAGATAAAGTATATAAAACTGTAGTACATAAAATAAAAGATGTATTTGGTAGTGAAAACAAGGCATAGTGAAAGAAAAACATTGAAATAAAAGCTGTTTTATGCTATAATAAACATATTAAAGGGGCTTCGTATAATGGTAGTATACCGGTCTCCAAAACCGTTGGTGAGAGTTCAATTCTTTCAGCCCCTGCCATATAATTTATTTATTAATATTTATTTATACAATAAAACTATAGACGTTATTGTAAAAGCGTCTTTTTTTCTCCTAAAAAATAGATATATGAGTAACAATATTATGGTAGTTTAAATAGTAAAATAATTTATAGGAGTTATTTTAAATGAAAAAAGATAAAACTTATAAAAGAGAACATTATGATTCTGAATTTATAAAAGTTAGTACTAAATTATTTAAGCATGTACAAAAAGAATATGATATGTTTGATTCAAATGTTAAAGTTAAATATGATCATACTCACAGAGTGATTGAATATTCAGAACAAATAGCAAGAGCTATG
>CAZLWI010000034.1:3686-4837 GCA_964563525.1 uncultured Lachnospiraceae bacterium
TATGATTTTAGAAAAACTAAAATTAAACATAAATATGAACATACATATAGGGTTGTTGATATTGCAGAACATATAGCTAAAGATTTAGATTTAAATGCTGAAGATATATTTTTATCTAAAATAATAGCTTTATTCCATGATTTTGGTAGATTTGAGCAAATTAAAATCTATGATACTTTTAGTGATATAAAAAGTATTGATCATGGTAAACTTAGTATTGATATGTTATTTAAAGAAGGTTTAATAAGAGAAGTTCTAGATGATATTAAATATGATAATATTATTAAGGAAGCTATTTTAAATCATAATAAGTATGAAATTGAAACTAAAAGATTATCTGAACAAGAATTAATGCATGTTAAAATTATTAGAGATGCTGATAAAACAGATGCACTATATATTTATGCAACTAAAGACATATTTAATTCTAATGAATATAATAAAGAGGAAATAGAGAATTCTGTAATTTCTGATCAAATATATGAAGACTTTATGGATGAAAAAACAGTATTAAATACTGATATGAAAACAGCAGGAGATAAATGGATGTCAGGTGTTGCATTTGTTTTCGGATATTATTTTACAAGTGGCATAAAAATTGTAAGAGACAATAATTATATAAATATAATTAAAGAGAGAATAGAAATTAAAAATGAAGAAGAAGTAAATAAAATAAATAATATGTTTATTTTAGCAGAAAATTATATTAATTATAGAATATTAAATAATATCAATTTCTAAAGAGTAACAAATATAAGTTAAAAATTTTTAAATATATTAAAAGCATAACATTTTTGTAACTATAGCCAGTTTTCGTTGTAAAGCTGGTTTTTTTTTACTAATATAAAATTATGTCAAAATGTCTTTGACAAGTATTTATATTAAAGGAGATCAAGATGGAAAACAGAAAAAGATATTCATCTAGAAGTTTTGCAGTAACAAGATCTAAAAAAAGAAAAAATCAATTAATTTTAGCTATTATGTTGTTTCTTTTAATGTTTATTGCTATTGTTTCAGGTTGAATTTATTCATACTGGGCTGGTACAATTGCTGCACCAACAGAAGTTGAAAAAAATAGGACAATTACTGTAGGTCAAGCTGAAGATGTAACAACAACAATTAATATTACAGAAGAATTAGGTACAAAAAAG
>CAZLWI010000034.1:4937-9084 GCA_964563525.1 uncultured Lachnospiraceae bacterium
TACAAATAAATAAAAGTTTTAAATAACATACTGGAGAAAAATGATAAATTTAGAGAGTAATTTTAATTTTAAATTAAGTGAAGAAAACCAAAAAAAGGTATTTAATATAATTGTTAAAAACAAAGAAAAGGAAGGTCCATTAATTAATATTTTACATGAAATACAAGAAGAGTTTTCTTTTCTTCCTTTTTATGCATTAGAAATAGTATCAGAAAAATTAGAGATACCATTAGAAGAAATTTATTCTGTATTAACATTCTATTCACAATTTAAATTACAAGAAACGGGTAAATATAGAATTGGTATATGTCAAGGAACAGTATGTTATGTTAAAGGTTCACAAAAATTAGTTGATGAAGTTAAAAGAATTTTAAACATTTCAGATGGTGAAAAAACAGAGGATTCAATGTTTTCTTTAGATACAACAAGATGTTTAGGAGCTTGTGGATTAGCACCAATACTTACTGTTAATGATAAAGTTTATGGACATGTAAATCCAGAAGATATAAAAAGTATAATTAATGAATACAAAGGAAAAGATTAATGACAATTGAAGAATTAGAAAAAATTAAATCAAACAAAAAAGATGATTCTATTGAAATAAGGATAGGGATGGCTACTTGTGGTATAGCTGCAGGAGCTAAAGAAATATATATTGAATTAGAAGAACAAATTAAAAAAGAAAAATTAAATATATCATTATCTTTAGTTGGATGTATTGGAATGTGTCAATATGAACCAATATTAGAGATATATAGAGATGGTAAGAGAACTACATATATTAATGTAGATAGTGAAAAATTAGAAAAGATAATTGAAGAAGATATTAAAGAAAATAGAGTTGTAGAAGAATTTTTAATATCAAAAAAAATAAAAAGTATTTTAGAAGATAATTTTTTGAAAAAACAACAAAGAATAGTACTTTGTAATTGTGGAAATATTAATCCTGAAAGTATTGAAGAATATATTCAAAATAATGGATATTTTGCACTAGCAAAAGTATTAAACAATATGAGTAGAGAAGAAGTAATAGATGAAATAAAGAAATCTGGATTAAGAGGTAGAGGAGGAGCAGGTTTTCCTACAGGATTAAAGTGGGAATATGCTTTTAAAGAAGAATCAGATATTAAATATATTGCTTGTAATTCTGATGAAGGTGATCCAGGTGCATTTATGGATAGATCTGTTTTAGAAGGAGATCCACATTCTGTAATAGAAGCAATGACAATTGCTGCATATGCAATTGGAGCGAAATATGGATACATATATATTAGAGCTGAATACCCTTTAGCAATTGAAAGATTAAATATTGCCATTAAACAAGCAAGAGAAAAAGGATTATTAGGTAATAATATTTTAGGTAAAGACTTTTCTTTTGATATTGAATTAAGATTAGGAGCAGGAGCATTTGTCTGTGGAGAAGAAACAGCTCTTATCCAATCAGTACAAGGTAAGAGAGGTGAACCTATATTAAAACCTCCATTTCCTACTACATCAGGAATCTTTAATAAACCAACAGTTATAAATAATGTAGAAACATATGCAAATATTCCACAGATAATATTAAAGGGATCAGAATGGTTTAGTAGTATTGGTAGTGAAAAATCTAAAGGTACAAAAGTTTTTGCAGTTGGCGGAAAAATAAGAAGAACTGGACTTGTAGAAATACCTATTGGAACAAAACTAAAAGTTTTAATTGAAGATATTTGTGAGGGAATACCTGATAACAAAAAGTTTAAAGCTGCTCAAACAGGTGGACCTTCAGGTGGATGTATACCGGGAGATTTAATAGATGTTAAATTAGATTATGAAACATTATCTGAAATTGGCTCAATGATGGGTTCAGGTGGACTTGTTGTAATTGATGAAGATGAATGTATGGTTGATATTGCTAAATTCTTTTTAGAATTTACAGTAGAAGAATCGTGTGGTAAATGTAATCCTTGTAGAATAGGAACAAAAAGATTATATGAATTATTAGACAGGATAACAAAAGGTGAAGGTAAGCAAGGAGATATAGAGATATTAGAAGATTTATCAAACTATATTAAAGATAATTCACTTTGTGGATTAGGAATGTCAGCACCTTATCCAGTTTTATCTACTCTTAAATATTTTAAAGAAGAATATGAAGAACATATTATAGGTAAATGTAGAGCAGATAAATGTATGAGAAATAGAAGAACATATAGGATATTAAGTGATAAATGTATTGGCTGTACAGCTTGTGCTAAAGTTTGTCCAGTAACAGCAATAACAGGTGAAGTTAAAAAGCCTCATGAAATTGATCAAGAAATATGTGTGAAATGTGGTATTTGCTATACTACATGTAAATTTGAAGCAATAATTAGAGAATAGAAATAAAAAAATAATAATATAAATTAATACAAAAGAAGAGAAATTATGGTAAATATTAAAATTAATGGAAAAGAATATCAAGTTAAAGAAGGAACAACTATTTTAGATGCTGCACATGAAAATGGAATAGAGATTCCTAGTTTATGTTTTTTAAGAGATTTAAATGAGATAGGATCTTGTAGAATTTGTGTTGTAGACATAGAAGGAATGAAAAATCCAGTTATATCTTGTACTACAAAAGTTGCAGAAGGAATGGTAATTAATACTGAATCAGAGAGAATAGATGAGTCCAGAAGAAAAACCTTAGATTTAATTAATTCTGTTCATAATAGAGATTGTCCAAATTGTGATAGAAATTTAAATTGTGAGTTACAAAAACTCTTTATTAAATACAGAGTATATGAATCTGAATATAAAGGTGAGATACCACCTAGAAGTATAGATAAATCAACTGAATATTTAATTAGAGATTCTTCTAAATGTATATTATGTAATAGATGTGTAGAAACTTGTTCACAAATACAAGATGTTGCTGTAATTGGAAGAAATAATAGAGGAATAGAAACTGAAATTGCTTGTGCATTTAATAAAGATATGTCTGATGTACCTTGTATTGCCTGTGGCCAGTGTATTATATCTTGTCCAACAGGAGCATTAAGAGATAAAGATAATACTAGGATAGTTAGAAATGCAATAGAAAATAAAAACTTACATGTTGTAGTTGCACCAGCACCATCTGTTAGATTTTCTTTAGGTGAACCTTTTGGAATGCCAATAGGTACAAATGTTAAAGGTAAGATGGTTACTGCTTTAAGACAATTAGGATTTGAAAATGTTTTTGATATAAATTTTGGAGCAGATTTAACTGTAATGGAAGAAGCATATGAATTTGTAGAAAGATTAGGTTCTGATGGGGTATTTCCTATGATTACTTCTTGTTGTCCAGCATGGGTTAAATATATGGAAACATACTATAATGATTTAATACCAAATGTATCAACATGTAAATCACCACAACAAATGTTTGGAGCAACAATTAAAACATATTATGCCCAAAAGAATAATATTGATCCTAAAAACATATTTATTATCACAGTAATGCCTTGTATTGCTAAGAAATTTGAAATTAGAAGACAAGATCAAAATGCATCTGGTTATCCAGATATTGATGCAGTAATTACAGTAAGAGAACTTGCAAAAATGATTAAAGAAAATAATATTGATTTTAAAAACTTAGAAAATGGTGAGTTTGATAATCCTTTTGGTGTTGGAGCATCAGTAATATTTGGGGCATCTGGTGGAGTTATGGAATCAGCATTAAGAACAGCAAAAGAAAATTTAGAGCAAAAAGAATTAGAAAATATTAATTTCTGTGAAGTAAGAGGATCAGAAGGAATAAAAGAAGCTACATATAATATAAAAGGAGAAGAAATACATGTAGCAGCAGTATCAGGAATAGCAAATGCAAAAAAACTATTAGATGAAATAAGAGAAGGTAAATCTAAATATCATTTTATTGAAGTTATGGCATGTCCAGGAGGATGCATAAATGGTGGAGGTCAACCAATAATTCCTGCACAAACAACAAATTATATTAATGTAAAAAAAGAGAGAACTAAATCAATTTATGAAGAAGATGAGAAGTTAGAGTTTAGAAAAGCACATGCTAATCCATATATTATTGAAGTATATAAAGAGTTTTATGGTAAGCCTGGAAGCGATTTAGCACATGAATATATGCATACTTCTTTTGTTAAAAGAAATAAATATATTTTTAAGAATAAAGATA
>CAZLWI010000035.1:0-9044 GCA_964563525.1 uncultured Lachnospiraceae bacterium
AATTGCATTTACCTCTTTAATTAATAATCTTTATTTATATATTTGACAAATATTTTAATTGTGATATATTGCCCTCAAAAAAGAGAGGTTAATATTAATACATTAGAGTTTTTTGAAATAGAAGATATTAAAGAAGATATCTTAATTACAAAAGATAAATATATTAGAATCTTAAAAATCTATCCAATAAATTATGATCTTAAATCCCAATTTGAAAAAGAAGCAATAATAAATTCATATAAAACAGTTTTAAAGACATGTAATTTTGACTTTCAAATATTAATAATATCTGAAAAGGAAAATATTGATAAAAACATTGAACTTATAAATGATAATCTCTTTAAAAGAATAAATGAATTTAATAATGATAAATTATTAGAAAACATAGATATAAGAAAAGTAGAAGAAAAAGAAAATAGATTAAATACAATTTATTCTAATTATATTAATTTTATAGAGAAACTAGTAAATGATGAAAATATTACATCTAAGTCTTTTTATATAATTATTTATGAAAATAAGAATAAGAATAAAAAGGAAGAAAATATTATTAAAGAAAAGTTTATTAGATTTATAAAAAAGACTGAAGATAAAGAAGAAAAACAAAATTTATTTAATACTAATAATAAATATTTAGACTATATTAAAACTTTAAATGATAAAGAAAAGAAGTTAATTGTTTCATTATCAAAATGTGGTAATCAAGTAATTAGATTAAATGGTGAAGAAATATATAAATTATTTAATATTAATAAAGTAGAGAGGAGTAAAATATAATTAAAGGAGTTTTTAATAAAAAAGACAAAATATCACCTTCATATATATCAATTTCAAATCCTAAATATATTGAAATAGACACTATATATTATTCAGGTTTAATAATAGTTGATTATAATAAAGAAAATAATGACATAATATTTAAAAATATTATAAATGAAAACATTAATATTAGAATGAGTATTTTTCATGAGAAAAAAGATACATATAAAGCTATTAAAGATCTAACATATAATATTAGTAATATGAAAGGTGAACTTGGTAAAGAAACAGAAGAAGTAGATTTAGTTGCATATACGGAAAATGATGCTAGATACATTAGAAGAGAAATGCAAATAAATAATGAAGAATTATATAATCTTTATACATATATTATTGTATATGCAGATAATCTAAACAAATTGTTTTTTGATTTAAATAAGATTCAAGGAATTTTAGAATCTAGTGGTTTAGTATCAAAACTTGCTAACTTTAGAGAAGATGAGGTTTTTAAAAGTACATTACCCATATATTATAATTCAAATATTATAAAAAATGCTTCAAGAAGAAATATATTAACATCTGGATTAATAGCTACATATCCATTTATACTTTCAAATATATTTGATGAAAAAGGCATATTTTTAGGAAAGAATATTATTAATAATTCAAATATATTTTTTGATAGATTTGATAATACTAAATATAAGAATAGTAATATGTGTATATTTGGAACATCAGGTTCAGGTAAATCATTTTTTGTTAAATTACAAATATTAAGACAATATTTAATGGGAATAAAACAATACATTATAGATCCAGAAAGAGAATATAATATATTATGTAATAATTTAGGAGGACAGAATATAGTAATAGGTCCAGATTCAAATAGTTTTATTAATATTTTTGATATAAGAGAAAATTCAATAGAAGAAAGAAATGGATATTTAAATAGTAAATTACTTAAACTAAAATCTTTTTTCTACTTAATATTTGAAGAAATGGAAAATGAGGAATATTCAATTCTTGAACAATATATTATTAAAATATATAAAAACAAGGGAATTGATTTTAATGACGACTCTTTATGGCAAAAGGAAGAAACAGAAGAAGTTTATATAAACAGAAAATTCAAAACATCAAAAAACATGCCGATTATAGAAGACTTGTATCATGAAATATTAAAAGAAATTAGCAATCTAGAAAAAAAGAATAATCAAAAGGAACTAAACATACTAAATTCATTTAAAAACAAACTAAAAATATTCGTTAATGGCTCTTTAAAGTTTTTTAATAATTATACAAATATAGAATTAGATAATGATTTGATTGTAGCAGATATCTATTCAATAGGAGAAGAAAACTATAAATATGCTATGTTTATATTCACAGAACTATTTTGGGATAATATTAAAGCAAAAAGAGAAGATAAAAAATTAATATATATAGATGAAATTTGGAGAATTATCGGTGTAACATCAAACAAAGAGGCAGCTTCATTCATATTTAAAATATTTAAAACAATAAGAAAATATGGAGGTGGAGCAATCGCAATAACACAAGATATATCAGATATATTTTCTTTAGAAGAGGGTAATTATGGTAAAAGTATATTAAATAATTCAGAAGCAAAAGTAATATTTAATTTAGAAGAGGAAAATATTAAAGTATTAGAAAAGAATATTAGTTTATCAGATAAAGAGAAAATGGAAATAAAGATGTTCAAAAGAGGTGAAGGATTACTTCTTGTTTCAAACACACATCTAATATTAAAAGTTTTAGCATCAAAATTAGAAAAAGAATTATTGGAGAAAAATTATGAAGATATTAACAGCATTAAATAATGAAAAAATACATTCTAAATTAAAAAAAGAATTAAAAGATTATGAAATATTAAAAGATATTATATATAAAGAAGGAATAATAGAGTTTTTAACAAAAGAATCAGATATTAATATATTAATTTTAAATAATAATATTGATGGTAAAACAGATATTTATACATTAGTTAAGCAAGTATTAGAAATTAATAAATATATTGAAATAATAGTAATATTAGTTGAAGATGATTTAAAGATAAGAAGTTTTTTATCTAGCTATAATATAAATAAAGTTTTAATTGAAGGTAAATTTGTTTTTGAAGATATTTTAATACATATAACAAATGATAATACAATTAATCAGAAAGTATTAGAAAAAGAAATAGAAGAATTAAGGAAATTGATTTTCAAAAATGAGCAGAATACTTTAATAAATAAAATAAAAGGAAAAATTGAAAGTAAAATTGAAAGAAAAAGAAAATTAAAAGAAAACAATAAAAATAGAAAGGAGTTTAAACAAAAGGGAAAAAGGAAAACAAAGAAAGATAAAAAAAGTACAAAAGAGAGGGAAGATGGAAAGATATATTTTACATTAAGTGAAGAATTACAAAAATATAATATTTCCTCAATAGATATAACAATTAATATTAAGAAGTAGTTTGGGTAGAAAGGCAATTATGCAAGAAGTTTTAGACTTAAGTGTTTTAAGTGAAAAGGAATTATCAAACACTTTAAACAATGATTTAACAAAAGATATAGGAAATAATGTTCAACAAGAAGTAGCGGAAGGTCAGAAAGGTTTTTTTAATACAACCTTAGGGAAAGCATTAAATTTTGGTTTAGACATAGGACTAAAAGCTCTACTACCAGATGTAGTTGAAGATATTGTAATTGATATTAAAGATACAATATTTAAAGAAGGATTCAAAGAAGGTTTCAAAAGTTTAGTTAATTCAGTAATGGATGCTGGTAAATCAATTAGTGGAATAGTAACAGGAAATTTTGAAAATCTAAATCAGATTGATATGGCTACTAAAAGTGGAGGAGTGATAAATACAGTATCAAAACTATTAAACTTAGGTATTGATAAAGCTGTAAATAAAAAACTTATTAACCCAGGAGTTGGCAGCATTATTAGATCAGGAAAAACAGCAATACTTTCTTCTTTTTCTAACAAATTAGAAGATAGTATTAAAAGTCAATTTAGAACATTTGAAAAATTAGAAGATCAATTAGATAAATGGGAGACAAATTTAGCTAATAAAGAATTAGACAAAATGCAAAGAAATATTGATAATATTAATAAATACTATAAGAGTTTAGTCCCATTTGAAGATATACTATTAAAAACTAAAGAGGTTAATACAGTTCACAATTGGATTGTTGAAAATAAATCATTTGACATACCTAGTGATTTAAATGAATTAATAAGAAAAATGAACCAATTATAAAAAACAAATAAAAAAACATTTTAATATAGACTTTTTTTAGTTAAAGAGTTACTCTATATATAGGAGTAACTTTTTAAAAGTGAGAGAAGATGATTAATAATAAAACAAATAACAAAACAAAGAAAAGAATTAAAAGAAATAAGAGATATTATATAGTAATTGCTATATCAGTTTTAATTATTGTAATTACTTTAGTGTTCAATATTATACATATAAAAAATCATAAAAAACAAAAGAAAATTTTTGAGTTAGCACAAAAAGAACAAGCAAGAATATTTGAAAAAGAGAAACAAAGAAAAATTGAAGAAATAGAAGCTAAATTACAAAAAGAAAAACAAGAAAGAGAATTATATTCATTAATAAAAAGCACAGAACAAAAGGAAGTAGCAGGATCTAAATATAATCGTAATGCTTTTAAAACAATTGATGATTTATACTATTCTGATAAAAAACATGTATATTTAACTTTTGATGATGGACCTACAAGTATGACTTTAAAAGTACTAGATGTATTAAAAAAAGAAAATGTTAAAGCAACATTCTTTGTTTTAGGTTCAAAAATTAAAGGGAACGAAAAAATAATTAGAAGAGCATACAATGAAGGACATACTATAGGTAATCATAGTTTTACACATAATTATAGAAAGCTTTATACTAAACCGGGAGAAGTCTTAAAAGAATATAATCAAACAGAAAAAGAGCTTAAAAGAGTTCTAGGACAAGATTTTAATTCAAATCTTTTTAGATTTCCAGGAGGTTCTGTTGGTGGACAATTTGAATCAGGAAAGAAACAAGCTAGAAGAGCAGTAATCAATGCTAATCTTGCATATATTGACTGGAATTGTTTAACAGATGATTCTGATGGTGAAACAACACATAAAGGACAAATGAGAGTATATAGAAACACAAGTAAAAACAAAAAGGGATTAGTAATACTACAACATGATGTGCCAAACAATAAAAATCTTCCAGGAGTTTTATCAGAAATTATTAAAGACTTAAAAAAAGAAAAATATGTTTTTAAAAACTTTAATGATATATTAGTTAAAAAAATATAAAAGACAAAATATAATTATAAAATATTTATTATATAAGTAAAAATAAATTGTTTAAAAGACTTAATTAAAAGTCTTTTTTATATGTCATAAAGGTTACATTACTTGAAAAGCATAGAATATTTATATATAATGATTTTGTCTTAGAATGACATTTTATTAATTTATAAAGCATTTAGAGAAAGGTAATTATGAGCGAAAAAGTACAAGAAGAAACAAAAGATGGAAAAATAATTGAAAGATCAGTATCACAGGAAATGAAAACTGCATACATGGATTATGCAATGAGTGTTATAGTTTCTCGTGCTTTACCTGATGCAAAGGATGGATTAAAACCTGTCCATAGAAGAATTATATATAATATGTATGAAAATGGTTTAGCTTCAAATAAACCATATAGAAAATCAGCATCAACAGTTGGAGATGTTTTAGGTAAATATCATCCTCATGGTGATGCTTCAGTTTATGATGCAATGGTAAGATTAGCACAAGAATTTTCTATGAGATACATACAAGTTGATGGTCATGGAAATTTTGGTTCAATTGATGGTGATCCACCAGCAGCTTATCGTTATACAGAAACCAGGTTAACAAAGCTTTCGGAAGCTATGTTGGAAGATATAGATCAAGATACAGTAGATTTTAGTCCTAATTTTGATGGAAGATTAAAAGAACCAAATGTTTTACCAACAAGAATACCAACATTATTAATTAATGGATCATCAGGTATTGCTGTAGGTATGGCTACTAATATGGCACCACATAATATTACAGAAATTATTAATGGAATGGTAGCATATTTAGATAATAGAGATATTGATACAAAAGGATTATTAAAACATATTTCAGGCCCTGATTTTCCTACAGGAGGATTAATTTTAGGTAAAAAAGGAATAGAAGAAACATATGAAACAGGAAGAGGTAAACTAAAATTAAGAGGAGAAGCAGTTATTGAACAATTATCTAATTCGAGACAAAGAATTATTATTAAATCACTACCTTATCAAGTAAATAAAGCTAGATTAATTGAAAACATAGCTAATTTAATTAAGGATAAAAAAATTGATGGAATATCAGATATTAGAGATGAATCAGATAAAGATGCAATGGTTAGAATTGTTATAGAATTAAAAAGAGATGCTAATCCTAAAGTTGTTGTTAATACATTATATAAACACACACAATTAGAAACAACATTTGGAATAATTAATTTAGCATTAGTAAATAATCAACCTAGAATATTAACTTTAAAAGAATTGATAGAAGTATTTATTGAACATCGTAAAGAAGTAATAATTAGAAGAACTCAGTTTAATTTGCAAAAATCTGAAGATAGATTACATATATTAGAAGGTTTAAAAATAGCGATAGACAATATTGATGAAGTTATCCAAATTATTCGTTCATCATATGATGATGCAAAAGAAAGATTAATGGAAAGATTTGGTTTTTCTGAAATACAAGCACAAGCAATTCTAGATATGAGATTAAGAACTTTACAAGGATTACAAAGAGAAAAAATAGAAGAAGAATATAATGAATTACTAAAATTTATAGCTGAATGTAAAGCTATTTTAGCAAGTGAAGAAAGACAATATAATATTGTTAAAGAAGAACTATTAGAAATGCAAAAGAAATTTGGTGATGAGAGAAAAACAAAAATAGTTTTAGATCCAGGCGAAATAGACATAGAAGACTTAATAGATGAAGAAGAAGTAATTATTACATTAACTCATTTTGGATATATTAAAAGATTACCAATTGATACATATAAGAGTCAAAGAAGGGGCGGAAGAGGTATTACAGGAATATCTACTAGAGAAGAAGACTTTGTTAAAGAAATATTTACAGCTTCAACTCATGATACTATTCTTTTCTTTACAAATTTAGGAAAATTATATCAATTAAAAGGATATGAAATACCAGAAGCAAGTAGAACCGCTAGAGGAACAGCAATTGTTAATTTAATAACATTGGATGCAGGTGAAAAAGTTACTGCAGTAATGGCAATACAAAATTTTGCAGATGATGCATATTTATTAATGGGAACAGAACAAGGAATGGTAAAAAAGACCAAATTAACAGAATATGATACAAACAGAACAAAAGGTTTAATTGCTATTAACTTAAAAGAAGATGATAAATTGATGTCTGTTAGATTAACAGATGGACAGTCATTTATAATGTTAATTACTAAAAAAGGTCAATCAATAGCTTTTGATGAAAAAGAAGTTAGAATGACAGGTAGAGCATCTCAAGGAGTAATTGGTATAAGACTAGATAAAGGCGATAAATTAGTTGGAATGGAATCAGTACCAATACCAGAAGGATTAAGTCTTTTAACAATAACTGAAAATGGTTTTGGTAAGAGAACAGACTTAATTGAATATAGAGCTCAAAAGAGAAGTGGAAGAGGAGTTTTAACATATAGAGTAACTAGTAAAACAGGAGACTTAGTTGGAGCAAGAATTACAGATGGTACAGAAGATGTAATGTTAATTTCAAGCAAGGGAACTATTATTAGACTTCATGTAAAAGATATTAATATATTAGGAAGAGCAACACAAGGTGTTACTTTAATAAGAACAAATGATGGTTCAAAAGTTGTAAGTATTGAAACAATTAAAGACGAAGAAGATGAAGAATAATATATTAACAATATAGAGAAATAAAGGTTTTTTATAAATATAATTATAGAGCAAAAAAATCATTCTAGAATAATAGATGGTATTAATATGCTTCTAAACTTAGATCAAGAATCTTTTGAAACTGTAATTAATAATTTAAGTGTAAACAAGAGAAATTTAGATCATCTAAATTTCTTTTATATTACAGATGAATATGAAGTAAAATCTGCTAAAATGCAGATAGGACTAGAAAAAGAAATTGGTGAAGATTCTAAATATATTGGCAGATGTTATTTAACAGAAGAAGAGTTTTCAATATTTGAAATATTTAGCAAAATAGAAGAACAAAAAGAGAAATAATAGACAAAGCTTTTGAAATTGTTTCAAAGGATGATGTTTTTAATAAATTTATTGATTATGATAATAATAAAGAATATTTTTCTGTTAATAAAGAAGTTATTAACAAAAGATAATATGCAGTTTTATTAGGAAGAATCTTTGGAAATAGGCCAAAAACAAAAGATGATTTTAAAAATGAAATAGATTTAGAACAATTTTATATACCACAACTAGAAGAACAAAGGAAAAGGTGAGAGAGAATAATGAAAATAGAAGAACTTAGATTAATGAATGAAACTAGAATTAGATATCTTAAGAAAATTAACAAAGACACTTATAGAAATCAGATAATAAATAAAATATTAGAAGATGAAGCTTGTTTTTTTAAGATGGAAAAAGAAGATACATTAATATTATTAGAAGATATAGGCATTAGTAAAGATAATATAGAATCAATATATAATGATTTAATTTCTAAAAATAGATATTATGAACTCGAACAAAAAGGAAATATAAACAATAAAGATAAAGAAATTTTAATAAAATATGAAGAAAGAAACATTGAAGAAGTTTTTGAAGAAAGAAGAGAAAGATTAGAGAAAGATAATACATCAAATATAGAAAACAATAAAAATAAAATAAAAACAGAGATATTAGAAACAAATAAAAAACAAAATATATTTAACAAGATTATTAACAAAGTAAAAGATTTTTTAAAAATAAAAAAAGATTAAAAAGCAAAAAAATACAATAAAATAAAAGGATAAAAATTTTAATATGAATACAATTATTAATCAAAAGAAAGATAATAGATTTAAAGATGGAATTAATGCATTATTAAATTTAGACAAAGAGTCTTTTGAAGAGGTGATTAGAAAGCTTAATACAGAAACAAATTATTTAGATAAACTAGATTTCTTTTATAGTGATGAAATTAAAGCAGATGGTACTTATGTTAAAGATGCATATGTAAGAGCAGAAAAGTTTTCTGTTCAT
>CAZLWI010000036.1:0-8983 GCA_964563525.1 uncultured Lachnospiraceae bacterium
ATATTATAGGAATTGTTATTTAAAGCCCATTTGTCTTTTTTATTCTTTTATTTTATTTTTCTTTGGTTTCTCCTCTTTAACAAATGCATCTATTAAAGTTTTCTTTAATACTTCATCTTTAAGGTCAATAATTAATTCACCTTCTTTAGCAATTGATATTTTACCTGTTTCTTCAGATACAATTACTACAACAGCATCTGTAACTTCAGATATTCCTAATGCTGCTCTATGCCTTGTACCAAAAGTTTTAGAAATATTTGGATTGTCTGATAATGGTAATATTGATGAAGCTGATTTTATCTTATTATCTGATATTACTATTGCTCCATCATGTAATAATGTATTAGGTTCAAATATATTTTGTATTAATGGAACTGAGACTTCTGCATCTAATTGTACACCTGTTTCAATAATATCTTTTAATTTAATATCTCTTTCTAAAACAATTAAAGCTCCTATTTTTTGTTCAGCTAATCCCTCTGAAGCTATTGCTATTTTATATATATTATCTTTTATTGTACTAACATCTTTGGTAGATAATCCAAAGAATTTTGTTATTTTATTATATGTTCCTAATTGTTCTAAACCTCTTCTAATTTCTGGTTGAAATACTATAATTAGACCTAAAACACCATATGTCATTAATGATGATAATATTGAATTGATTATATATAGTTTAAGTATTGAACTTACTATTGTAAGTATAAATATTAATATTATACCTTTCATAACACGATAAGTTCTTTTACCTTTAGAAAATTTAAATACCTGATAAATTAAAAATAGCACAATTAAAATATCCAATACAGCTAATATTATCTGTAAGGGTGAACTACTTATATCTTTATAATATTGTACTAAATCAATATCAGTATTATTTAAAAAAAGATTTCTCATTTTATCCTTTCAATACTTCAATTATACCTATTAAAGAAGGTATAGTTAAAGCTAATAATAGTATAGTTGCAACTACAATTACTATTAACCTTTTAGTTTTTGCTTCTTTTGTTAATTTAGGTCTCGCTTTTCTTAAATTTTCTTTTTGTCTTTTCTTTTCTTCTTTGATTCTTATTTTTTCTTGTTTCTTTTGTTCTTTTAAAACTTTTTTGTCTTCCATTATTGTCCTTCCTATTTTTATAATACTGGTCCTGCTTTAATAGTAGTCCCCTTATATTCAACTCTATTTAAATTTAGTACTTCTCCTGTTGTCCAATTAACTAAAAATTGTTGATTTAAATCTACATTCGTAATATTCATTAAATTTAAGTCTTCTTTTGATAAAATATAGTAATCTTGAATTAATGAAGTTAAATGTTCTGAATACTGACTTATTTCACTTTCACTAACATGAAATCTTTTCAAACTATCACTAATTTCTCTATTCTCTACTTTTGCTGTATTTATGTATTCTAATACTGTGTTTTGTACTATTTTTACTTCAGATAAATATGTGTTTTTTCTAGATTGATCCATATTATATACAACTAAAGAAACAGTTGAAGATATAATTATTATCAAAACTATAATAGTTATTCCTAATGCAATTAAAGTTATACCCTTTTTATTAGTTGAACCAAATCCTCCAGTTCTTGTTTTAGTAATCTCTTCTTCATTATCAACTGTTAAAAACTTTTGAAAAATACCTTGACCTATTCTATCTCCTTTTTTAATATAGAAAACTTCATCTGTAGTGTTCTTAAAAAGAAATGCAATTTCACCTTCATTATCAGGATTATTATAGTAATCACTATCTATTATACCTACAGAATTTGGTATTATAATTCCTTTTCTACCATTACTACTTCTATTGTATAATTCTAATACCTCGTCTTCTAACATATATACTTTTACACCTGTTGGTACCATTTTTGTTTCACCTGGATTTATTTCTACATCAACTGGTGATTCAAAATCATAACCAGCAGAACCTTTTGTTAATCTTTTAGGTAAATTGAAATCAATATCCATATATTTATTAACTTTTTCAAATCCTCTATTTCTCATATTACCTCACTTACATATATCTAATTTTAATATATGATAAATCATTATAGTTTTCTGTTATTGTTATATTAGTTATACTATCCCATGTTTTACCATTAAAAACACTAAGCAAATCATTTATAAATTTTTTGTTATTACTATTGTCTAAAGAAGGATATGCTAATACATTATTTCTTTGTATAATAGTCTTTTTAAGTTGTCCTGTTCCATTTATTGTTATTACAAAAGTTCTATCTCTATTTGAAGTATTATTTGTTGCAACTTCAAATGATTTTATAGCTTGAGTTGGTGAAATACCACTACCTGTATTATATATACTGTATCCACCTCCATCAACTATTTTATTGCTCTTAAATGATCTTTCTTTTTCTGCAGCTACAGCAGATGTTATATTATCATTTATAATACTCTTTTGCTTAATTGTTAAATTTTCTGTTTTAACATTCCTATTTATTATACAATTAAAATGCGAATAATTTTTATGATCATAAAAATATCTCGCCTCTTCTCTTGACCATCTTGCATCATATGTCCATTCATGCATCTGAAAACCAATTGCACCTGTTCCTGTACCATCATTTGATACTGGATTTTGTTCTAGATATTCTAAGAA
Source organism: uncultured Lachnospiraceae bacterium (assembly GCA_964563525.1). Classification (GTDB taxonomy): domain Bacteria; phylum Bacillota; class Clostridia; order TANB77; family CAG-508; genus CAZCCM01. Next base: position 2,618 of record CAZLWI010000036.1, read on the forward strand.
ATCAGGACAATTAATTTTATGATAATATAGATTATCATTATCATTCTTTGCCTCTTCAAATGATTTCACATCACCTTGATTAAAACCATTAATAGATGCAAAAAATATTGTATCAGGATCAACAATAAATTCATTCATTGTACTTGTTGCAACTGCATAATTACTATAGTTTTTGCCTCCACCTACTGGTAGTCCTTGCAAAAATGCTGTAAATGATACATTTTCAATTATTCTTTCCCAATCAGTATCAGTAATAACTGGTAGATTAAGTATGAAATTTGATGATGATACCAAATAATTATAATTTATAGTTGCGATTATTAAATCATATTGAACAGAATTTCTAATAGCCTTTCTTTTTATTTCATTAAATGTAGAATTATAGTCAGATACTCTTTTATTATTATCTTTTATAAATATTGATTCAGTATTCTTTTTATTATATTTAAGAAAATATTTTTCATACTTCTTATCTTCTCTTACTAATTCTATATCGTTAATATCATTTTCTGTATAATCAGACAGATTCTTATAAACAAAATTAGAAAAATTTGATGACTTAATATAGTATTTGATTGCATCTAATTGTTGCTTTTGATATGCATATTCTCCTGTCATTTGTATCCTATTTGAATTTTGATATGCTTGTAATCCTCTTCTATATTTTACAGGATTAAATATAATATTTGCTTCTTCTGTATTTGGATTTTCTTTTATATTTAATGTTACCAAGTTATTTCCACTTGTTAGTTCATTTTCTATATAATAGTCAACATATTCATCATATGAAGTTAAATGCCCTATTTTTAAACTATCTGTTATTTTATTTTGATTATATATAATATTATTACCATTTTTAAGAATCACTTTAGCATCATGATCTAGTAAATATCCTGACTTATTATATGCTATTCCTTTCACTTTGCCAGTAAAGGAAATATAATTATCTAAAGTAAAATTAAGAAGTATATTATTACTATTGTCTTTATTTAATTCTAATGTATATGGAATAATTTGTTTTAAACTATAGTCTATTTCTTCTTTTGCATGTTTTGTACTATTGTTTAAGTCTTTATTTGTAGTTACTGTAACACTATTCGAAGTATTAGAGTGATTCTTATGTTTTAATAATACAGGAGTATATTGTAAGTCTAATTGTGAAGTCTCAGATGGAGTATATGTTCCCTGATTTTTATCTAAGGTATTTTTATTTACCGCATCAGATGAAAATGCTGCTTGACCTGTATATGGATTTCTAACAACAACAGGTGAATATGTTGGTGAATAAATATAGTAACCACTATATCCTGTAAATAATGCTAATGGGAAATATCTATTCATTAAAGACTCATCTGCATTAGTCATATTTAGCCTTGTTGCAATAGATCTTCTAAAAATATTAACAGATGCATCAACCAATGATGTAAAATTATCTGATACATTTGAAAAGTCTTGTGAAGAACTATTTAATTCAAATGCAGTTATTGCATCATTGACAGCACCTGTTAAATCTGTATTATATTTAATATTATTATTTAATTGTTCCTTATATGAATTTAAAGTTAAAGAAATTACTATTAACATAGGTATAATTATTATAATATATAAAATTGCCATCCCTTGTAATTTCATTTCTCTCCTTTATCATTCTATCTAGTTCCTGTAACCAAGGCAGATGCACTTGCAGTAATTTCAGATTTTGAAGATTGAGTTACACCTAAGATAGCAGATTTCAAACTAGAAGCTAAAGTTTTACTACTATTTTCAATTTTAACTGTTAATGTATCACCAATATTTAATTTAAATTGACCTGTTTTTTCTAATTCTTCAATTATTTGTGTGCTTTGTAAAGTAAAGAAAGCACCTTCACCTAAATTAGCACCTGTTTGCCATGTATTCTTTTTTCCTACATCATCAGTTTTTCTGTTAATTTCCATATTAACATCATAAGTATTTGCTGTTGTTGCTAGCTTTTGTTTTAAAGAATCAACAGATTCTAATGTTATTACTCCTCTTGATGCATTCGCATTAACAAAATCAGTTACAGCTGATTGAACATATGCCAAATCAACTTCATTTTTGTTTTCAGCTGTTGCCATCAAAGGAAACACAAATAACAAAATTGCTGCTATGATAATTACAATTATGGTTATTGCTATATCTTGCATTTTTCCTCCTCATATAATATTAAAATATTATTTGCATAAATTTATTTTAATATTACATTATCTACTTTGCTCTTATTTTCATCATTTGAATATATTATTTATTATTTAAATTGCTTGATAAATAATTTCTGTTTTATATGTACCAGATTCACTTGTTATTACTTCAGTACCAGTTTCTTCATGATATAAACCTTCACCTGATATCTTATATGTTAAAATTGTTTCTATAAATTTTTGATCATCATCAAAAACATTTAAACCTTTACCACGATAATTTACAGGCTTGCCATTAATATAGCCATTTTCAGAGTTAACAAATAAATCTACTCTTTCTCTGTGTGCTTGTGTTGAACCTATCCATGGAGATCCAAAAAGATACAACTCTTTATTAGAATTATTATATTTGTCTAAAAATTCTCTATCAATACTTGATAAATTTGCTGTTCTTTTAGAACTTAAATTTCTAACTTGTGATTCAATATATTTATCAAATAATTGATATTCTTTTCCATCTTTATTTAATATAGTTATAGCAACAGTCTGTATAGGATATCTATAAAGTGCTGTTATAATATCTGTTTTATTTACAATTCTCTTATTTCCTTGTATACCGCCTAAATCATTTCTCTCAATTTCAATTTGAGAATAATAATTAGGTCTTAATGCATCTTCAAAAATAACCTCTGCTGTTTTAGTAAGCTGAGAAAATAAAAACATTGTTAAAGAAACTGCAATAATAAATATCATAATACTTGCTGATATATAAAATCCTTCTGTTGCGTTTTCCATTTAATCTCCTATATTTAAGGTTGTGTTTACAAACTATCAGTATCTGTTATATTGATTTCTTTTACAAGACCTGCTTTTTCATCTAAATTAACTTCTACTTTATATGTTGCTGTTATTTTAATATTATTTAACATATTATTAAAAGTATTTTCTGGAGCTTCTTCTCCAAAAGTTGCTGTAATTGTTGCAGAGCGAGACTTGTAATTTATTGCAGGTAATCTACCTTTTTCTCCACTTTCTATTTGTGTTGAATGATTTTGTACTAAAACATTTACTAATGTCTTAACATCTGTACCAGATTTCTTTTCTCCAATAAACTTCTGAAATTGAGCATTATATGTTTGTTTTTCCTCTTGTGTCATTCTTGCTCCTGTTTTGTTTAAGGTATCAGAAGCAGAATTGAAAATAAACATTCCTAATCCAATAATAAGTATTGCTAATAATATTGCTCCAGCAATAATTAATGCTTTTGATGCATTTTCCATTTTTTCCTCCTAAAATTTTTAATTACTAAAAATATTTAAAAAACTTTTATATGTATAATAATATCAATTAATAGCCTATTTGTAAATAAGGCTAAATATTTTTCACATTATTGTAATATATGATTAATTCATATTTTATAATACAATTTAACTTTTTATTATAGTTCTTTAATAGTTATTTTTGAAACTATACCATTTTTAGCATTTAATTCTGTTTTAACACTAAAAAATGATGTGTTTTTAATTCTATTTAATATATCTTGAAATTTATTTTTATATGTTTCAGGATTATTTGTTCCATTGATATCTGATCTAGTAAATGTAATATCTGGTCCTTGATTATATGTTATAAACATTTCTGGAATTCTTGCTCTTTCTTCCATTGATAATTGAAATGTTGAATTTTGTAAAGCTATATTTGCTAAAGCTTTTACTTCTAATCCTGCAACTCTATCACCTTCATATCTTTGAAACTTAGTATTAAAGAATATTCTTTCTTCACTATTCATACTATCAACAGTTTTAGCTACAGGATCTTTTAAAATATTAAAAGCTAGGACACTCATTCCTATAATTAGAAGTGCTCCTAGAACAGCTGATATCATTATTAAAGTTTTTGATATATTTTCCATTTCATCCTTTATCTTAATTCTTTAAAATAATTAAATACTCAGTTTCTCATCTAAATTATTAATACTATCTAATGATAATAATTTATATTTAAGAACAGAAATTTTGCCATTTCTATGATATTCTCTATCAATTAATTTAAAATTTTGATCACCTAAATATAGTGTAAAATTATCTATTCCAGAATCTAGAATTGAATTCATTGAAATTACTTTTTCTTCACCAATTTGAATATCAATTCTAACAATATCATTACTATTCTTTTCTTTCATTTTATTATTATAGTCAACTGTATAATTTATTAAAGTAAGTACTTCTGTTCCTTTTAAATTTCTATCAAATTCATTAAATTTAATATTATGATCTTGTATTTCGCGAGACAATATATTTAATTTAAATTTATTTTGTATTAAAAAGAATATTACTATTAAAAAGCAAATAAATATAGATAAAAAAATGTATATAAATATTTTACTTTTCTTTTGTTTCATCTACTACCTTTCTTTTATATGCTTTTACCTATATATTCTTATAGTAACTTTATTAACTCTTCCTGTTGCACTTGAAGTATCATATTCTATTTTTGAAGAATACCTTACTCTTGATTTTTCCGGACTACTCTCTTTTGTCTCTAAATCTTGTTCCATAAACTCTTGTTGTTTCTTAAATGTAAAATCTTCAGCTTTAATTGTTTTACCATTTAATATTAAATTAAAATCTACTCTATAAGGAGTTGATTTATTTACATGATTAGTATAATTAACAATACTTAAAACATCTTCTGTTGTTGCACCTATAGGTATAGGATATGCTTTACCTGAAAAGTCATGTGTAGCTTTTGAATTAAACTCTTCAAACTTTTGATTAAATTGTCTAATTTCAGAAACATCTTCAGCTATAACTTGTCTTTGAGCAAAATTAGAAATACTTGTATATGCAATTCCAGATACAGATACTATTAACATGGCAATTATAAATGATGATACAATTATTAAAGCTTTTGATACATTTTCCATTTATTATATTTCCTCAAAATACATTTTCTTTATTCTTCCATTTTGATAATATTCAGTTTTTGATACATCTGACTTAAATATTAATCTTTTAAGTTTTGCACTTGGCGGTGTTATTACAAGTCTAGTCCATGATTTATCTTTAGAATCTGGATTTAATATCGTTAAAGGTTCAGCTTTTAAAAAATCCATTAAGTTTTTATTAGCCTTAACATCTTGGTCTTTATCTCCTGCTACCAAATAAATAACATTACCTACTCTTTTAAAAAACTCTTTATTAGTATTTATATCATATGCATATTCAGAAGCCATGAAATTTTTCTTAATTAATTCATTAGGTATAATATTCTCATAATTTTTACCACTTAAAACCTGTCCTATTTGTTTTCCTGAATGTATAGCAGGTCCTCTATTGATTGAATACTCTTTTTCTCTTAGATGTCCACTATCATCTTTTTCAATATAATAAATTCTAACTCTCCAATTAAAATCTAAATTACTTTCTTTTGATTTAAATTTAGCATCTATTGTCATTAATTCACCATAAATTGAATTTACAAAAGATTTTGAAAAGAAATTAGAGTCAGCATTTAAAAGTCCATTTCTCATATTATGATCTACAGCCTTATTAACTACTGATATTATATCAGTACCATACATCAATGGTTTCTGATATACTTCATAAGATTTATTATATTCAATTATACCAATCTCACCATGTTGTTGACTTTGTTCTTGTGGTATTACACTTATTCTATTAAAAAGAAAAACAAGCAATGTTAGAATTAATACTGCAAGTAACATCCCTCCAACTATCATCATGGCTTTTGATATATTTTCCATCTACTTGTTTACACTCCTTGCATTGAAGAGAAAGCTGATCCCATACTTGACATACCAATAACCATTAAAGGAATAATTAAGTATCCAACAAATAATACAACCATAGGTGCAAATCCAAATGCTTTACCTAATATTGATTTTCTAGATATTAATCTTTCATTACTATCTCTTCTTTTATCCTGATAATATGCTCTTTCTGTATCTAACTCATCAAATGCTTGTCTAATAGGTATACTTTCAACTGCTGCTTGAAGAGCTTCAACAATTCTATTTAATTCTTTAAAAGAAACATCTTTTTTTAACTCTTCTAAAGCTTCCCAAGCTCCACTTTCAAAGTTATTAACACATTTGGATATTGGCTGTCTAAATATTTTAGAATATCGTTCAATCCATTCTAATATCATTTCAACACTAACTCTTTCAATTTTCATTAGCATT
>CAZLWI010000037.1:0-8973 GCA_964563525.1 uncultured Lachnospiraceae bacterium
ATTGCTGCTGGAGTTGCCGATTCAGCTACTTCATCTAATCTAGTTGATGTTTGACCTGTTTGAGTTTCTACTGCTTTATCTTTAGATCCTTCTATTAATGGTATTGAATCACCACCATCTTTTACTGGAATAGATTTGCTTCCAGATGATTCTGCTTCACCCATTGATCTTTCAAACTTATTATCTTTATCACCTTTTTTATTAAGCATTGATTCAGTTTTACTCATTAATGTTGTTGCAAATGCCAATTTAGCTATTGTTCCACCCTCTTGTATGCTTTCTGTATCCTTAATATTAAAGATTTGTTTGATTATTTTTTCTGCCTCTCCAATAAATTTAACACTCATTATTAATAGAATTGCTCCTGGAAGATTAATACTACCAAATAAACCAAACCCTGAATCTAATAGTTTTAGGAAACTTCCTTCTGTACCTAAGAAAATATTCATAGATATAGTAAAAAATGCTCCAAAAATTAATGCATGAAATGTTTGAATAAATACATTATATAGGAACATATGCATCCAAGCATTAAGTGCTTGTGACTTGTTATCTGCAATTTTATCTATTGAATATGTAATTGTAACTAATGGTGCTATTATTATTAAAAAAGCTATTTTAAGCATTCTTCTTACATATACAAATAGGTATTTAAAAATTTGTAATGTTATTATTGCCAATATTAGAAGTGCAATAATTTGTGCAAAAAAATCAAAAGGTTTAATGGTTGAAACCATCACTCTAGTTATAACTGTTGTAAAATCATTGTTTGTTAGTACCCCCATTGTAGCTTTTTCAATTATTCTGACAAATGTATTATTTAACATTATCGCTGATACTATTATTACAAATAGTAAGCCTAACATTCCTACACTTATTAACCAATTAACAAACATCTTATGATATTTGGCTTTTGATTCACCTGTACTTGCAATTACTGCTCTAATTGCAATATATATTAAGACTGCTAGAAGAAGAATTCCTGCTAATATTGATAACGAAACAAACCATCTTGCAACAGCTAATCTTAATTGCATAACTTCACTTCCAACTCCTGAAGAAAAATCAAAAAAGTCTATACTTAAAAGAGGTAGTTTGTTAAAGAAAATGTCTGCAGGACTAACAAAAAAAGCCTTGTTTCCTATTATTAGAAAGAATACAGATGCTACTAAATATATTGTAATAACAATTGCTGCACCAATTAACATAGGCATATATAGGAAAAATCCTAAGATACCGCTTAAAAGTCTCATTAGTCCATTTACAAGAACTGTACCTACATCTTTACCCGATTCATCTATTTCTACTAAATCTAAATCTTCAGTTTCAGCATAAACATTTGTAAATGCCAGCATAAAAATCAATATTAATAATAGTAAAAATACTATTTTTAATATTTTCTTTAGTTTTGGTTTTAATTTAATTTTAAACAGTTTACTTTCTTTTAACATATTATAACCTCTATTAGTTTAATTAATCTTTAACTTGATTATTTGCTCTTAATTCTCCAGCTCTTTTAATTACTTTGTTATATTCTTTGTGTAAATGTTCTCTTGGAACAGCTTCTCTTCTATTTGCTTCCAAATGATTTATTTTTTGTTTAGTTATTAAATCTAAATATCTATGTAACAGATTTCTATCTGCTTCTTCTAGCAATTTATAACTGAAATCTTTATTGTCTAACAAGTCTTTTTGTAAATTATTTATATATTGCATAGCTTGAGCTGCATTATTCTCTGATTTTCTCATTATCTCATCAACACATCTTTCTCTTGCATCTTCATATGCTTTTTCTAGCTCATCCATTGCAGTACTCATAATTGTCTTAGCATAAGCTTCTGTTTCATCTTCTCCTGGCTCAGTTTCTTTTGCTGGTTCTAATTCTTCTTCTTTTACTTCTTCAATCTTTTTATCTTCTTTAGTTTCTTTTTCTTTTCCTTCTTCAATTCTCTTATCTTCTTTTGCTGGTTCTATTTCTTTTTCTGCTCCTTCTAATTTCTTTCCTTCAGATGATTGATCAAGTTCAGGATCTTTACCTAGCTTTTCTCTTCTATCCATTATAGCATTTAATTGTTCTGCTTCTTCTGTTAATGTTTCTTTTTCATACTTCTTTCCTCTATATTTGCTTTTCCTTCTAAGATTTGAAATTCCATCCATTGTAGCTCCTGTAGCTGCAGCTCCAGCTATTCCTGCTTCAAACATAGAATATTTTGGTGTAGCATGTGATGCAACAGCAAATAATGCTCCACCCAATGTTTTTGCAGCACCTTTAAGAAGTCTCTTTGATAAATTCTTACCTTGAATTTTTGCAGATTGACCCATTGCCTTTCCTAAACTTCTAAGAGGACTCTTTCTTGTATTAACCTTAGATGATTTTATTGCTCTTTTCTTTTGTGTAGATACTTTATCAATATCTTTCCTAGATATTTTCTTTTTAGAATCTCTTAATTTATCCTTATCTAATTTTACTTTTCTTTCATCTCTTAATTTTGATTTATCTGAATCTTTAATTAATTTTCTAGCTCTATCTCTATCTTTTAATTTTAGAGAATCTGAACTTCCTGAAGCTCTTCTGACATTGAATTTTCTACCTTTAGCAAAATCTGAATCTGTTTTTAATTTAGGAACTTTACTTGCAGCTTCTTTTGCTTTACCTCCAATACTTCCAGCTTGTGATAAGAATCCTACAACAAGTGCAGCACTATTTTGTACTTTATCTACTGGCATATCAAATAATCTAGTAATTATTTCTTCAGCATCCCAAATAAATTTTAATCCTGCTATTGCTATTACCATTGAAGGAATAAATGATGTAGAATTTCCCTCAATTGACATCGCAACAACTGCAATTAAAGACACATAAAGTAATGCATGAACTGATTGTATAAATACAGTAAAAACAAACATTTTTGTCCAAGTTATTAGTTGTTTGGCTCCTCCCTTTGTTCTATCAATTGCAAAAGTTACAGCAACTATTGGTGATAATAATATTAAGAAAGAAACTTTTAATAATCTTTTTAAATAATATGAAAAAAACACAAATCCCATTGTTGCTAAAATTATATACATTAACATTGCAACTGTTCCTTTTGTAGCATCAACTGACAAAACATCTAATGCAACTTTATTTGTAAGACTATGAAGTGCTGAAGACATTCCTGTTGCATTTGCTAAAATACTTACAATTGTATTATTTAATGTTATAACTGCTATAATAAATATTCCCATACCAAAAAGTACAACTATGCCTAAAATAAAGTTTTTCATCATATTTTTAACTTCATAACCTTTTTTAGGATCATGTCTTAAAGATTTTATTACACTATTAATTGCTATATAAATTAATACTATAATTTCTAATAATATAGCTAATCCAAACAATATTACAAACCATTTTGCAATTGGATTAACAAATGTATCTGATAAAGTATCTCTTGATCCGCCTGTAAACATCTTTAAGCTTGTTAAGTTAAATTTATTAAAAATAAATGTTTCAACATTAAATGCAATTACTTGGCTTCCTAATAAAATACTTAGAATTCCTGTTGCTACAAAAACAAAAGCTACGATAATTGCTCTAAAAAACCATAATAACAAAGAACCAAAAGCTGATGCTCTCACTTGGTCTATAGTACCTAAATAATATACAAGTCCTGATGACTCTTCTTCCGCAAAACTAACAGAAGTAAAAGAAATAACTAATATACTAATTATTAATATACTTAAAATCAATTTTAATATTCTTTTCTTTGTTGTTTTACTGATTTTCATTATTTCCCTTCTTCATTTGTTTAAATGCTTTTTTATTATCTTTTAAATATTCCTTATATGACATTCTCTGTTTAAATATTCCCTTATATTCTCCTTGAATTGTTGTTGGAACACTTTTAATCCCTGCTGGTAACTTTTTCTCTCTTTGTAAAATATTGCTATTAACTTCAAAATTATTCATTAATCCAGCGTATATTGTAGTCGGTACAGTAGGATCTGCAAAAGATACTGGGAAGAATAATAGTCCACCTGCTGTTTTAAGACCTGCTTTTCCAGCTCTTTTAATATCTCCTAATGCCTTTTGATATTCAATCTTACCTTCTTTACCTTTTCCTAATTTAAATTCTTTAATAACTGCTTTTCTAAATTTATCTTTTAGTCCATCTCTTATTTGTATCTTACCTGTTCTTGAGTTAACACTTAATACTCCTGGTTCTAATCTTTTTCTACCATACTCATCTTTAACAGTCATATCAGATAAAACTCTCGAGAATCTTCTTGATGTATATTTAAGTTTATTTACACCTTTTATTAATCCTGAAGTTTTCTTAATTCTTCCTACTTCTAATAGTCTTATAAAGTCTTTTTGTTGTTCTGTTAAAGTAACACCTGATCCTGCTGTAAATCTATCTTTAATTTCTTGTTCAGAATAACCTTTAAGTTTTAATAAATCTTTAACTCTTTGATCTCTTCTCTCATCTCTTCTTATTTGTCTATCTGTTAAATCTGGTAATCCAGCTTCTCTTCTTCTATCAACTCTTCTTTCTCTTATACTTTGCCTTAAATTATATGCACCCCTAAATGCACTTGAGGTTGCTGTAGTTGCTGCTGCTGCAAATGGTCTTACTACTTTTCCAGTATATTTTTTTATGTATTTTGAAGTTACACTTGACTGTCCTACAAAATATCCAGCTGCTGAACCATAAACAAATTGCTTTACTCCTTTGTTTTGTAACACATTTTCCAATGTACTGTGGTTTCTTGCACCTCTAATATTAAATACTTGTCTAATTATTTTTTCAGATTCTAATAGGAATTTTAATATCATAAACATCAATACAAAACCCATTATATTAGTTGAAGCTAAAGAATAAGCTACAGGTATAAAAATTAAATATACAAATGCATGTATTATTTGTATTAAAACATTAAATGTAAACTCTTTAATCCAATCTATTCTTACTGATGATTTTCCTCTTATTGCACTTAATATTAGATCATATCCCATTAATATTGGTCCTAATATAGATAAAAAGAATACTACTAAGAATCTTTTCACATATATTAAGAAAAATTTAAAAGTATACCAAATTAATATTATATACATAATTGCTGCTGGGAATCCAACAGAAAACTTAAAACTATATGCTCTTGTTCTTAATGTTTCCATTATTGTATAATTTCTTCCCATATCTGTCTGCATATATGATCCACCAACTGAGTTTGCTAATTTGTCGGCAAAATTAGATAATGAGTCTATTATCCATGTATGTACTTGGAGAATAAAGATTATATAAATAACTAATAATGCCATTTCAATAACAGCTCTTAACCAAGCTTTTGCTCTCTTTTTATATGCAGCTTTCTTTGAACCAATAGATTCGACAACTGCCATTAATGCATTTATTAATAATCCAATTAAAAATAGTACTATTCCAAACATATAGAATAATAGGAATATTTTTGCAAAATAATCTTTAATAACTAATAATGGTCCTTCTTCTATTTCCTGGTCACTTAGTTGTTCTTCTCCTAAACTTTCATATTCTAAACCTGTTGGATTATATTTTGTTAATCTAGCTTTAACAGATTCTTTTGTTTCAAAAAAGTTTACATTCAAAGCTTCTACTCTATTGAAGAATAGATTTTCAACATTTACTGTTTTTTTAGAATCAGTATAGAATCCTAAATTACCTTTTCTAGCATTGCCTGTAGAGACATTTTTAACAACTAATGAATCTAAAGAATTAGTTAATATTACTTCTATAAGAATACCCCATCCTAAAACTCCTAGTCTTAATCCCATTGTTGCTAGGCCTAATAAATAATCAAAAATTTCAGATATAAGATTAACTATCCATTTCCATAAATTAAATTGATTTTTTACATAATGCCCTTCAGGAACACCTCTATAATAAAATTCTCCATCTTGAATCATTCCTTTATAATCAGTATCTAATAAACTGTTTTTTCCACCTTCAGTTTTTTGTACATTTTGTCTAAAAGCATCTCCTACTGCTATTGATTGCATAGGAATAAAAGATAAAGTAATAACTAGTAATATTATAACTAATAATTTTTGTGCTATTTTATTAATTTTTCTTATTGTTACTTTCTTCATACTAGTAAATTAAATTCCTTTCACCTTTTTATCATCAAAATGTATATAATTGTCTTTTAAATATTTTATTTCTAAATCACCTTCACCTTGGTATATTTCTATTATATTTCCTGTTTGCACATTTAATCTAAATATAGCTTCATTTTTTATCGAAAAAAATACATAATCCTTTGTAAGTAAAATATTATCCGCTACCTTTGCTGTATTAATATTATAATTATTATTTCCTGTTTTAGAAATTACAGAAACATTACTAAATGTATATGAAGGATTTTTCTGTTCAAAATATATACTGTATTTGTCCATTTCAGATAATTCCTTATAATTTCTTGTTTTATCTTTGTCATCTGTTTTAATATTTAAATAACTATTTAATGTATTTATATTCTTATATATTCTATTCTCACTATATATCTTTTCTGGTAATTTAAAGTTTTTCTTATTTGCTTCATAAATATTTCTTTCAATTTCATCTTTTAAAATTAAATTATAGTCTTGGATATATATATTTTCTTTTTTCTTTAATTCAGCAATTTCATCTCCTCTAGTAAAATAGTCTCCATAATTAGCATAAATATATATTCCATTTGATTTATTGCCTTGTTTAAAAAATAATCTTATTCCTAAATTTGCATATGTTAATTCTAATCCATCTACATCATATTCATATTTACTATATGATGGATAATATTTTGTTAATGTTGAAATATATCTTTTTAAATCATTATTCTTTAAATACTCATCATATAATAACCAAAAAGCATTTAAGTCTTTTGTATCTCTTATATATGCTGAAACTTGTTTTTGTTTTAAATCAAATACTAAATAATATTCCTTTGTTTTGTATACTAACAAATTGTTCTCATTGTAGTTTGGTAATCCTAAACTCTGGATTATGTTTTCCTTACTTGAAGTAGAATATATTGAGTTTACAATTTTACTACTATATTTATTTGTAAATATTATATTAATAATTTGATCATATGATTTACTAATTTTTATATTTCTATTTGGAAAAACATAGTAACCATCATAAATATAATAATCACCAAATATACTTAAATTACTATTCTTATTTTGTATTGCTTGTTGCAATTCCGCGGAATTAACACTAAAACTTGTTTCTTTTTCATCTATAATAATATTTGTCTTTACTGTTTCTTCTTCTGTTTTACCATGTTCTCCCATGGGAACATCAGGTTCTTCTGTTTGTTTAGGTTTTTTATTTAAAAAAGCAAATAGAAGAAAAAGTATAAATATAACTATTATTACTATTATTGCTATTAACTTCTTTTTATTTTGAATATTCATTCTACCTTTATTTCCCTGGCTTTAATACTTCTGCTGATGATCTAATTGCAATTAAATCTCTACTGTCAAATACTCCCTTAATTATTTTTTCAACTCTACCAAACATTGCTAAAAATGCTAATCCAAATATTGGACTTGTTGAAGCTATCGCTCCTAAACCTCCTAAATAAAGAATAAACATAAAAGCATGTAATGTTTGTATGAAATACGCATAGAAATATTCTCTGTAAAACTTACCTAAAACTTGACTCTTATCATCTTTTAATTTATCTAGAGCATATGTAACTGTTATTAAAGGTGCAATAATTGTTAAAAATCCTAAAGTATAAAATCTCTTTAAATAAACTATTATAAATCTCATATAAATAATTATTAATAAGATAAATGTTATTCCTTGTACTGTATTATTTAATCCTGGTAAAACATAATTTATACCTCTTAGGTGAATTTCAAAATTCTTTTCAGCTAACCCATTTATTAAAGAAACTCTTATATTATTAAATAATTTTATTAATGCATCATTAAGATTCGCAATAATAACTAAAATTACAGGTAATAAAAAGATCATAGCAAGAGATATAAGTAGATTTATCATCGTTTGTTTTATATTCGCATGTTTTTGAGGTGTTCTAACTCCTGCATATACTAAAACCATATTTAATGCTAAATATATTAAAATTCCTAATAACATTATAATGGCAATCATAGCCATCATCAAATACCATTGTGCTACATTTTTCTTAACATTTGTATTTAAATCTGTCCCATCTTCTTTTATATTAAAAAAGTTAGCATCTAATAATTCAATATCTCCAAAAAATAATTTATCTAATGTAAATTTTCTCTTATAATAATCATCATTAATATAGTCATTTATTTCTGAACCCGGATAGGCTGTTATTCTAGTAGGAACAAAGGTATCTAATGTCAAACCTAAGATTCTCATGAAAAACTTCAAAATAGAAACAATTGTATTAGGAATTATCATTAATAATCCTTCTCCTGCACTTGGTATAGAAGCTCTCGAATCTTGTTTTGACTTTACTGTTCCATCAAATAGTAAATTATCAAAAAAACTATCACTTGTTTTATATGTTTCAGGTTCCTTTGGTTTCTTTATATTTCCAGCAATAGAAACATGTATAGGAAATATACATTGTATTATAAATATAAATACTAATATTAATGAAATTAATTTAAAGAATTTATTATTCATCTAATTTTTCTCTTGCTTGCTTTCTTCTAATATTTTCTACTTGTTTCGCTAAATTTGTTTCAACAAACTCAAATTCTTTTTCTGTTGGTTGAATTGCAATAATTGCTGCATCTTCACCAATCTTTAATAATCCTTCACCTATTCTTGCTGTTGTTAAGAAAGATGCTTCTCCACTACTTAATTTAAATACTTCTCTAATATATTCTATTTCAGATGCATCTTGTGATAAAAATAGCTTTGTTTCTGAAGATGTTAAAACAACTTGTACTTCTGGCATTTCATAGAAATCTTGGAATCTTTGTGAAATTATTGCTAAAGAAACATTTCTTTTTCT
>CAZLWI010000038.1:0-8927 GCA_964563525.1 uncultured Lachnospiraceae bacterium
CCAACAGGAATATTTTCAATTGGCATTGCATTACCTGGTTTAATATCTACTTTTTCACCTGATACAACTTTATCTCCATCTTTTAATCCTTTTGGAGCTAAAATATATGTTCTTTCGCCATCTTCATATTCTATTAGTGCTATATTTGCAGTTCTGTTTGGATCATATTCAATTCCAATTACAGTTGCAAACATATTGTCTTTTCTTCTTTTAAAGTCTATTATTCTGTATTTTCTTTTACTTCCTCCACCTCTATGACGAACAGTTATTCTACCATAAGAATTTCTACCAGCTGTTTTATTAATTTTAGTTAATAATTTTTTCTCTGGTGATTTTTTTGTTATTTCTTCATTAGCTAAATCTGTTCTATGTCTCATTGACGGTGTAGTTGGTTTATGATGTTTTATACCCATGATTTTCTCCTTTTATTCTCCTAGTTAATTCTAGATAATTATACTCCTAAGAAACCTTCTATCTCTGTATTATATTTCTTAGATATTTTTTTCTCTTTTCCACCTTTTTCAAGATAAATTTTATCTTGAGGATTTAGGTCTATTTGAACAATTGCTTTTTTCCAATTAGATCTTCTTCCTTGTGTTTTACCTTGTTTTTTTAGTTTACCTTCATAGTTTAAAGTATTTACACTTAAAACTTTAACATTAAAGATTTTTTCAATTGCATCTGCAATTTGTGGTTTTTTAGCATTTTTGTGAACTTTAAATGTATATTTACCTAATACTATTTGCTCACTTGTTTTTTCTGTAATTATTGGTGATAAAATAATGTTTTCTGCTTCCATTATGCATACACCTCCTCTAGTTTTTTTATTGTATCAATAGTAACTAACATTTTTTTGTTTTTTACCATTTCATAAATATTTAATGAATTCAAATTACCAATTGTTAATATTTCAATATTTCTTCCTGACATATATACATTATCATTTGCTTCTGCTAAAAGAATATATGTTTTCTCTTCTAATTTTAGTGCTTTTAATATTTCTATCATTTTCTTTGTTTTAATTTCTTTTAATTCAAGTTTATCAACAATAATTAGATCATTGTTTTTAACTTTTGAACTTAAAACAGATTTAATTGCTAATTGTTTTTCTTTTTTATTTATTTTATAGCTATATGATCTTGGTTTAGGTGCAAATATTACTCCTCCACCAACCCATAAAGGCGATCTTATACTTCCAGCTCTAGCTCTACCTGTTCCTTTTTGTCTATGAGGTTTTTTTCCACCACCTCTAACTTCAGTTCTTGTTTTAGCACTTTGTGTACCTTGTCTTTGATTAGCTAAATAGTTTTTAATAACTGAATGTACAATATTTTCATTTGGTTCTATTCCAAAAACTTCTTTTTTTAATTCTATTGTTTTTGTTTTATTACCTTTTATATCGTATACATCTACTTTAGGCATTATGTCCTCCCTTTCTATTTAGATGCTTTAACTGCATTCTTAATTCTTAAAATTGTATTCTTTGCTCCAGGTACACTACCCTTTACAAGAATAACATTTTTTTCTTTATCTACCATAACAACTTTTAAGTTTTGTACTGTTATAGTATCTCTACCCATATGTCCAGGCATTTGTTTATTTTTGAATACTCTTGATGGTGTTGAAGATGCTCCAATTGATCCTGGTCTTCTATGAAACTTAGATCCATGTGACATTCTTCCTCTTTTTTGTCCCCATCTCTTAATTACTCCTTGGAAACCTTTTCCTTTTGAAATTCCTTGAACATCAACTAAATCACCTTCTTCAAATAGTGTTGCATCAAATACATCTCCTATTTTAATATTTGAAATATCATCTAATCTAAATTCTGATAAATATTTCATTGGTTTAATATTCGCTTTATCAAAATGTCCTTTAATTGCTTTCTTAATATGTTGTGGTTTTAATTCTTCCATTCCAAGTTGTACTGCATTATATCCATCTTTTTCTAATGACTTAATTTGTACTACATTTGCTGGTCCTGCTAATATTACTGTTACAGGTATTGCTTTACCAGCTTTATCAAAAACTTGTGTCATTCCAAGTTTTTTTCCTATAATTGCTTTTTTCATCTTTCCTCCTAACTATTGGCTTGAAATTCAAGCTTGGTTATTTAAGTTTAAAACAAAATATCTTCTGCTATAATATTTAAATGCTTTAAATCTTAATTTCTATTTCAACACCTGCTGGCATTTCTAATGTATTTAATGCTTCAACTGTTTTTGGTGTTGGGAATAGTATATCAATAACTCTTTTATGTGTTCTCGCTTCAAATTGTTCTCTTGAATCTTTATGGTTATGTGGAGAACGAATTACTGTAATAATTTCTTTTTTTGTTGGAAGTGGAATAGGTCCTGATACTTCTGCTCCAGTTCTTTTAGCTGTTTCTACTATTTTTTCTGCAGACTGATCTAAAATTACATGATCAAAAGCTTTTAGTCTTATTCTTATTTTTTCCTTCCCTTTTTTTGTTGCCATATTTCCTCCTTATTGTGTATTTTCTAGCAACGAAAGTATAAACTGTTCCGGGTGTTTATTTTATGTTTTTAAAAATATCCAAACGAATGGATATTCTTTAGTCTATATCTCTGATCGCCTTGGTCTTTGCCATGACTTCTCCATATGAGTTCCCTGCATCATTTGTGCAGCCACATCATACTTCATCGCTTTGACTATTAAAGTATAACCTAAAACTAATTTTCTGTCAACTAAATATAGTCTATTTTTTTGCTTTTTTATTTTGCTGTAAATTTAAATCCAACACGGTTTCTTGATTGATATTGTGGTCCTGGAAAAAATATAGCTTCAAAAGATATCTTATCACCTTCTTTTAAAACAACTTCTTTTAATAATCTTCTGCCTTCTTTTTCTAGTTTCCCTTGCATATTACTCTCTTGTTTAACATTTCCATTTTTATCTTTTATTTTAAGAACAGAATAATTTCCACTTACTTGTTCGATATCGTAACTACCTACTTCAATATCTTTTCCTACTTCATATACCTCTTTATTTACATCTTGAGTAAATACATATTGTCTACCTTTATTTGCAGTTGTTTGATCTAATTCTTTTTTATCTAGAAGCGATAATGTAATTTTAATTTTATTATCTTTACCTTTTAAAGAACTTGGTATTCCTTTATCTGTTATTTTAAGCATTGCTGATTGTGAAAATTCTCTTTCTGTTAATCTAACAAAATCAGAACCAGAATCTTTTCTAAAGGTTAACTGATCAACTATCGTTTCTATTCCCTCATATCCAATTTCTACTATCTCAATATGGGCATATCTACCTCCAGTAATTTCTATATTGTATATTCCTTTTTCTACTTCAGTATCTGTAAATTTCTCAACCTCGAAATATTGTTCAAATTCTCCTTTAGTTTTTTTTGTTGTTACTTTATGATTTCCTATATTAAAATCATATTTTTTTACAACTTTTGAAACTTCGTTTGAAGATCTTAAATTTTCTTCTTCAGGAATAATTAACTCCTGTTGAGTATTTAAAGCTGTTGCTATTATTTTAACTTTATTTTCATCTCTATCTTGTAATTTAATTGTTTTATATAGTTCAACAATTTTAATTTTATCACCATCAAAAATTTCAAAATTGCTTATAAATGTCTTTTTATCAGTATTATCATTCTTTAAGACAACTGTATATTTATAATCGCCTTTAGAGTTCATTACAACAAATTCTGTAAGTTTACCAGAAGATAATGCAAAATCATAAACTCCAGCTGGAATATGTTTACCAACCTCATAATGATTATTTTCTAATTCTACAAGTTCATATTTTGTTCCTTTTTTATCTGTTTCACTTACAGGTTTTCTATCTAATAATGATAGTCTGATTTCAACATCTGTACTTTCAATTTCTTTACGATTTTTAGTGTTAGGATATACAATAAAATCTAATGCATCTACAGATATTTCAGTTTCATTTATTTTAAGATATTCTATATTAGAACCTTCATTTTTAGTAAATGTTATAGATTCATATAAATCACTTAAGCTTTCATCTTTAGCTTTATCTTTAATATAAGGCGACATTATTACTTGAGCTGTATCTCCTTTTACTATTTCAATCTTATATAATCCTTTTTCTATTAATACAAATTTAGTCTCTTTTTCATATGAAGCAATTGCATCTTTATTCTCTATAATCTTACCATCTTTGTTTTCTTCAGTTTCCTTAGTAATTAATACATAGTCCCCAAATCCAAAACTATATGTTTTTAAAACTTTTGCCTCTTCAAAAACTTGATTTGCAATTTTTTCACCTTTTGATACTTCTTCAGATCCCTTATTAACATCTGTTTGTATTAAAAACTTATTAAATACTAATACTCCCATCTCAATTAAAAATATTAACACTAGTATTAATACCAAAACAATAATTAATGTCTTTTTTGTTTTTTTGTTTTTTTCTAATTCCTTTTCAGAATTATTTTTATTTAATTCTTCTTCCATAATTCCTCATTAAACTATATTTTATTTTATGAATATAATATAACACATTAAATTTGATATTATTGTTGAACATAAGAATCATCTTCTAATCCCATTTTTTCTATTAAATATGATTTTATCTCAACTTCACCTTTATCATTTAAGCCTTTTGCAACTAATCTCTCAATTCCCGAATTCATTAATAGTCTTTTACATACAACACAAGGTATTACTCCATCTGAATAAGGAAAATCATCTACTGTTTTACCTTCTGCAAATTTTTTACCAACTAAAAATAATGTTCCACCTATCATGTCTTTTCTAGCTGCAGATATTATTGCATTCATTTCAGCATGTACTGACATACAAGTATTATATGAAGAATGTGCTTTTTCTCCTGATTGATTTTTATTACAAAAACCTTTTTCTAAACAATCTTGTCTACCTCTAGGTGCTCCATTATATCCTGTTGATATTATTTCATCATTTTTTGAAACAATTATTGCTCCGAAATCTTCTTCTTAAACATGTTGCTCTTCTTAATACTGATTCTGCAATTCCAAGGTAGTATTCGTCTTTTGAAATTCTTTTCTCAATCTTTTCTTTGCTCATAAAAACTCCTTTAATTATTATATTTTTCTTTTTTTACTATTATATTTCCAACTATTTCTGAATCTGTATAGTCAATATTGTTTTTCAATTCTACTAAAGATTCTGTTTTAGTTTTAAAATGTTTTGTTAAGACAATTAAATTTGGATATATATTAGCTAAAGGAATATATCTTTCTGGATCTAAGCTATCTACTCCATTTACTAAAACATAGTCAAAATTATTTAAGTATTCTTGATCTAAAATTTTATCTTTCTTTAATAATATTGGTATTAAATCTTCATTATTTATATTACAAAAAACATATTTAACATTTTTGTCAATTAAAGAATAAACTTGTATTTCTTTTTGTAGTTCCTTATTATTTTCAATTTTTAATATTAATTTATCTTCAAATGTTGTCAACTTTTTTATTTGATCTTTTTTAGTCCTCTTTTTTTCAGTTTTTTCTACCTTCTCTTTTTCTTTCTTATGTTCTAATGGTAAATCAAGTATTAAAACTTTTTTATTTAGATTAGATAAATTACTTGATAATTCAAAAATAATATCAATTTTATCTTCTCTAATTCCATCAGATATAAATAGTAAGTATTTTTCATTTTTAATTTTAGTATTAGTAAAAATTTTAGCTACCAATTCTCCTAATTGTTCTTCTTTAGCTTCTTTAGCTTTTTCTTTCTTTTTATCTGCCTTTTTATCAATAGGAAAATGCGAATTATAATATGTTAAAAAAGGTATTTTTAAATCTTTACTTAAATTGTTCTTATTAACAAAAGAGTTTCTTAATAAGATTGGTATAAATAGGAATATAAAAAAGGAAATTGAAATTGCTACAAATAGAGATGCAAATAAATTTATTACTCTTCTATCTTGTGAAGTTATAAGTTCTGATATAATTATTGGTTTTGTGTCATCTTTTTTCAAATCAATTTTATTATTTAAAATATCTTTAAAAATTTCATTATTAATATCAGTATTATCTCCACTATATTCAGATTTATTATAATTACCTAAAACAAATGATTTTCCTAATATTGTACCATTCTTATTATTAATATAGATTATACTTAAAATTATAGTCATTAATATAATGGTAACAGCTAAGATTCTCCACTTATTTCTATATAATATATATCTGATATATTCCATTTAATTTCCTTTTATTTTATATTTTATTATTATACTTTTTAATCTTCAAATAATGATTTTCTATCTAAAGATATTTTACCATTATCATCTACTTCAACTACTTTAACTGTAATTTCTTCACCAAGTTTTAAAACATCTTCTACTTTATTTACTCTTTCTTTAGAGATTTTAGATATATGAAGTAATCCTTCTGTTCCACCACCTAAATCAATAAATGCTCCAAATTTAACAATGTTTACAACTTTACCAGTTACAATATCACCAACTTCAAATGTTTTTACTGATTCTTCAATCATATGAATCGCTTTATCTAATGCTTTTCTATCATATCCATAAACTAATACTCTTCCATCTTCTTGAATATCTATTTCTGTTCCAGTTGCATCAATAATTCTATTAATATTTTTACCTGCAGGTCCTATTAATTCACCAATTCTAGTTTGTTCAACTTTTGTTTGACCAATTTTTAATGCATATTCTGATACATCTTCTCTTGGTTTATCAATTGCTTTTAATATTACTTCATTTATTATATCTGTTCTTGCTTTTAATGTTCTTTCAAAAGCTTCTTCTATTTGTTCATAAGTTAAACCATCATTCTTAATATCAACTTGTATTGCTGTAATCCCATCTACTGTTCCTGCTACTTTAAAGTCCATGTCTCCAAAGAAATCTTCAATACCTTGAATATCTGTAACTTCCTTATATTTACCATCTTCTGCA
Organism: uncultured Lachnospiraceae bacterium; assembly: GCA_964563525.1. Classification (GTDB taxonomy): domain Bacteria; phylum Bacillota; class Clostridia; order TANB77; family CAG-508; genus CAZCCM01. Next base: position 6,934 of record CAZLWI010000038.1, read on the forward strand.
GTAAATAATCCTGCTGAAATTCCTGCTACAGGCTTTTTTATTGGTACTCCTGCATCCATTAATGCTAAAGTACTTCCACAAACTGCTCCTTGTGATGTTGATCCATTTGATCCCATTATTTCTGAAACAACTCTAATTGCATATGGGAATTCCTCTTCTGAAGGAATTACTGGTTCTAATGCTTTTTCTGCTAAAGCCCCATGTCCTATTTCTCTTCTGTTTGTGCTTCTAGCTGGTCTTGCTTCTCCTACTGAATATCCAGGAAAATTATATTGATGCATATATCTTTTACCTTCTTCATTATCTAATCCATCTAATTTCTGTCCTTCTGATAATTTACCTAATGTTGTAATTGATAATACTTGAGTCTCTCCTCTTGCAAATAATCCTGAACCATGAGTTCTTTCAAATAATTTAACTTCTGATGATAATACTCTTACTTCATCTCTTCCTCTACCATCAACTCTAATATCTTCTTCTAATATTTGTTTTCTAACTATTTCTTTTTCTAAATATGTTATTATTTCATTTAATTCTTTATTGAATTCTGCTTGTTTTTCTGAGATTTCTAATTCAGTTAGATCTTTTAAAACTTCAAAACCATTATTTAATTCTTGAATATTTGTTCTAATATCTTCAGTTAATTTATTTAAATTATTTTCTAATGTTTGTTTATCTGTTTTATTTAAAAAGCCCTTTATTGTTTTATAATGTTTTTCTCTAATTATTTCTAATAAATCTGAATTAACTTTTTGTTCTTCATATTCAAACTTTTCTTTCCCTATTTCTTTTTGGATTTTTTCAATAAATTCAATTAATTTTTTTATTTCTTTATGTCCTTCTTTTATTGCTTCCATCATTTTGTCATTAGTTAATTCATAAGCTCCCGCTTCAATCATAACTATTTTGTCTTTTGATGCAGCTAAAGTTAATTTTAAGTCTGACTTTTCTCTTTGTTCTTCATTTGGATTTAATACTATTTTATTATCTATTAAACCTACTTCTATTGCTCCTAACGGTCCATTAAAAGGTATGTCTGAAGTTGTAACTGCAACTGATGCTCCTATCATTGATAAAATATCTGGTTGATAATTTTGGTCAACTGATAATACTAAACATGATATAACTACTTCATTTCTTAAATCTTCTGGAAATAGTGGGCGTAGTGGTCTATCTATTGCTCTTCCTATTAATACTGCAGCATCTGCTGGTCTTCCTTCTCTTTTTTTGAATCCTCCTGGTATTTTACCTACTGAATATAGTTTTTCTTCATAATCTACTGATAAAGGAAAGAAATCTATCCCTTCCTTAGGTGAGTTAGATGCTGTAACTGCAACTAATATTGCTGTTCCTCCTTGTCTTACTAATACTGATTGATTTGCTTGATTGGCAAGTTTGCCAAACTCAAAACTTATTTTTTCTCCTACGAATTCTGTTTCAAATTTTTTATACATTGTTTTTCCTTTCTTAAGTACTGTAATACCTATAATAATTACATTTAAGATACTAACTATTTAAAATTAACATTTTAAATATAACTATAAAATATTACAATACTAAAAGGGAAGTTAAACTTCCCTTTAATTATCTTCTTATTTTTAATTTGTCTGTTATTTCGACATATTTGTTTGGATCTTTTCTAACTAAGTATTTTAAAAGATTTCTTCTTTTACCTACTAATTTTAGTAATCCAATTTTAGAGTGATTATCTTTTTTATGAACTTTCAAATGTTCTGTTAGTTCTGTGATTCTCTCTGTTAATAAAGCTATTTGTACTTCTGTTGAACCTGTATCTGTTTCTGATTGTCCAAATTCTTTAATAATTTCTGTTTTTCTTTCTTTAGTCATATTTCCCTCCTTTTTTAATTATCTAAAACCTAGCTTTATATCGGGAAGTTATATAGCCACGTAATAGACTCTAATACATTATGTATTATACATTAGTTATCTATATTTTGCAATATGTTAATTACATATGATATTGTAATTTTTTT
>CAZLWI010000039.1:0-8840 GCA_964563525.1 uncultured Lachnospiraceae bacterium
GCTGGTAAAGCTTTTAGAAATGAAATAACTCCAGGTAATTTTATATTTAGAACAAGAGAATTTGAACAAATGGAATTAGAATTCTTTTGTAAACCTGGTGAAGATAATGACTGGTTTAAATACTGGTTAGATTATTCATATAAATTCCTATTAGATTTAGGATTGAAAAAGGATTCTTTAAGACTAAGAGACCACAAAAAAGAAGAATTATCACATTATAGTAAAGAAACTACAGATATAGAATACTATTATCCATTTGGTTGGGGAGAATTATGGGGAGTTGCAAATAGAACAGATTTTGATTTATCTCAACATACAAAACATTCAAATGAAAGATTAGAATATTTTGACCCTGAAACAAATGAAAAATTTATACCATATTGTATTGAACCATCTTTAGGTTTAGGAAGACTATTATTAGCAATATTATGTGATTCATACAATGAAGAAGAAGTTGAAGAAGGAGATACTAGAACAGTATTAAAACTTCATCCTGCAATAGCACCATACAAGATTGCAGTACTTCCATTATCTAAAAAATTAAGTGAAAAAGCAGAAATAATTTATCAAGATTTAAGTAAAGAATTTTATACAGAATATGATGAATCAGGTAGTATTGGTAAAAGATATAGAAGACAAGATGAAATAGGAACACCATATTGTTTAACAGTAGATTTCGAAACATTAGAAGATGATATGGTAACAATTAGAGATAGAGATACAATGGAACAAGTAAGAATAAAAATTGATGAAGTAAAAGACTATATAAAAGAAAGAGTAAATATTTAAGATGTTTGTTGATTATACAAAAATTAAAATAAAATCAGGAAATGGTGGAAGAGGAGCTAAATCTTTTAGAAGAGAAAAATATGTTCCAGATGGTGGACCAGACGGTGGAGATGGTGGTCATGGTGGAGATGTATATTTTACAGTAGATAGTAATAAAAACACATTAATTGATTTTACACATAATAAGATATTTGAAGCAGGACATGGAGAACCTGGTGCTTCAGCAAATAAAACTGGTAAATCAGGAGATGATTTGATTATAGGTGTACCAAGAGGAACATTAGTAATTGATGTTAAAACAGGTAAGATAATTGCAGATATATCAGATGAAAGAAAAAGACTTATATTATTAGGTGGTAAAGGTGGCAAAGGTAATGCTAGATTTAAAACATCAACAAGAAGAGCACCAAATTTTTCAATTGATGGTGAACCTGGTACAACAAAAGAAATCATTTTAGAATTAAAATCTTTAGCAGATGTTGGATTATTAGGATTTCCTAATGTTGGTAAATCTACCTTTTTAGCAAAATCTACAAAGGCAACACCAAAGATTGCAAATTATCATTTTACAACAATTGAACCTAATTTAGGAGTTGCAGAAACATCTTATGGTAAAAACTTTTTAATAGCAGATATTCCGGGAATTATAGAAGGAGCATCTGATGGAATAGGTTTAGGCTTACAGTTTTTAAGACATGTTGAAAGAACAAGACTATTATTACATTTTGTAGATGCTAGTGGAGTAGAAGGTAGAGATCCTGTAGAAGATTTTAAAATATTAAATAAAGAACTAGAAAAATATAGTGAAAAATTACCTTTAAAGAAGCAAATACTAGTTGCAAATAAAATGGATCTAATAACAGATAGTATTGAAAAAAACTTAGTAAATTTAGAAAAATTAGCTAAAGAGAAGAATATTCCTTTATTTAAAATATCTGCAGTAACAGGTGAGGGAGTAAAAGAATTATTAAATTTCACAGCAGAAGAGTTAGAAAAGATACCTTTAGAACCATTAATAGATGAAGAGGAAGTAGTTGTATATACTTTAGATGATTTTGAGAGAAAACAATTTGAAGTAACTAAAGTAAGTGAAGGATCTTTCATAGTAACAGGACCTGCAGCTGAGAATTTAATGAGAAGGATTAATATTGAAGATAATGAATCAATGTCATATTTTTTAAGAATGTTAGTTAGATTAGGAATAGAACAAGAACTTATACAAAAGGGAGTTGAAGAAGGAGATATTGTAGAAATTTCAGGATGGGAATTTGAGTGGATAGATTAATGAGTAAAACATATAAACAAGAATTGAATAAAGTAGAAAAAGAAATTCTTAAATATATTGAAAAGAATATCAATAGTAGAGGAGTTTCACCATCTTTAAGAGAAATGAGTGAAAAAACCAATATTAAATCACCAACTACAATTAAAAAATATTTAAATAATATTGAAGAAAAAGGATATATTGATATAGTAGAAGAAAATAATAGAATGATTGGTATAAAATTAAAGGCAGATCTTTTTGTTGAAACAAAAGATACAAAAAGGAAAACAAGTCTAGATAAAATAAAAACAGCATCAATACCATTATTGGGTAGAATATATGAGAAGAGCAATCTGTTTACTGAAATAAATTATCAAGAACTAATATCAGTACCAGTGCCAGTAGGTAAAGAAGAAAACCTATTTGCATTTAAAGCAATAAAAGATGATTTTAAATTTGCAGGTATGCCTAAATCTTCAACAATTATTGTGGATAAAAAAGAGAAACCTATTCATGGAGACTATGTAGTAAAATATGATGATGGTAAATTAGATATATCAAAATACGAAAGAGGTCAAGATGATAATATTATTGGTAAAATAATAGGTTCATATATTGATATAATGTATTAAAAATAAAGATTAACTTGGAGGAAGCAAGTGGAAAAAGAAAAAAGAGAAATTTATGAAAAAACTTTAGAGAAAATACTAGATACTGAACTAGTAATATTAGAAGATAGAGATTCTGCAATTGAAGTTATAGAGATTATTAGAAGTAATAAGCTTTCTATGTCTATATTTTCTAAGTATCCAGAGATACTTAATATTAAACCTAATAAGGTTAGAAATATAGTTAATGCATTTATAGATGCAAATCTTCCTCTTGGAATTCTAGAAAAAGATCCAGAAGTTATTGAAAAAACAAATGCTACTAGAGTAGAAAAAAACGCTAAATTATTTAGAGATGAAGACTTATCATTTAATATATTTGAAAGATTTCCAGAGATATTAGCAATTGGAAATGATGATAATATTAAAAAAATATTAAAAATATTTGATGATAGAATAATTAACAATAAATTCTTTACTAATGCAGGTGATGTATTAGCATATGCGAACTCAGATGATTTAGAAGATATAATGGAAATATTAGATAAAGAAGATCTTTTAAATATTGTTTTAAAGAAAGAACCAAAAGTATTATATGCAAATTCTTCAAGAGTAATAAATCAAATAATTGAATTATTTAAAGACCCTAAAGAAAAACTAGGTATGCAATTAATAAGACAAGATTTAAAATTATTATCTGAAACTACAAAAGTAAGAATGGTAGCTATATTGAATGTTTTAGAAAGAGCAGGAATATCTAGAATAGCTGTTAAAACAAATCCAGAAATACTTTATTCAAATGAAACTAAAACAATAGAAGCACATTTATCAGATTTAAGATCTAGAGGAATAAGTAAAGAAATTATTGCTAAAATTCCAGAAATATTAAGTAAAGAAATTATTAGTAAAGAATTAGATATAATAAGCTATATTAATGAAAATGAGAATATTTTCTTTAATGTAATTGAAAAATATCCTAAAGTCATTATTGAAGGCGAATTAGAGAACTTAGAAGAATATAAGAAATATATTGAAAAAGAAGTTCTTCCTTCTGATATTTTAAATACTGCACCAGAAATATTAACTAAAAATACACCAGTTAAAGTAGAAAATATATTAGATAATTTAAAACAAATTGAAGAAGAAGATTATTATAAGGAATTCCCAACAATATTAAATATTCAAAATCCAGACAATATTATTAAAATAGCTAAAGTATTTGATGAACTTGATTTACCTAAGTCAATATATCAATCTTCTGTTTCAGTATTTATAGAAGGTGATGCACAGAATATTAAAGATATAGTTGGAGAAATAGATCAAAAACAAATAGGTAGAGATATATTACAAAACTCATTTATATTAGCAAGAGGTAATCCGGAAAATATTACTAAAATAATAGACAAATTTGAGAGTGCAGAAAATGTTAATTTAGGCAAAGAATTATTAAAAAAGAGTGGAACAATATTAGCGCAAGGTGATGCGAATAAAATTGATGATATTACTAAATTATTAGAAGATTATGGATTTATTGAAGAAGGCGCAAATATTCCTGCTTCAATTTATGCAAAAGGGAATCCTACTCAAATGAAAGAAATCTATGAATATATGAATAGTATTGGACTATTATCAGGACTTAAATCTTCTATGACCCTATTTATAAGACCAATAGATAATATTAAAGAAAATGTTAATCTATTAATTGAACATGGATTAATTGAAGACTTTGTAGATAATGTTTCTGTTTTAGGACTATCACCTCAAACAGTTGAAAAAAGAATAATATATTTAGAAGCAGTTGGACAAAGACCTACTATTCCAATATTAAAATTAAATAATAATGATTTTTATTCACAATTTGGAATAAATGAAAGAGATATGAATAGAGTAAAAGAAAAACCTTTGTCTCAAACAATTATAGAAAATAAATATGCAAACTATATTTCAAATGATGCTAAATTCTTAAATTTAGAAGGATTAAAAGCAGTTAATGATGTATGTAATCAAATAGAAGAATTAGGAATAGTAAATCAAAATTTAGAATATACTAAAAAAGGATATTCATATTCATTAATAAAAATAAAAGAAAATATTCATAAAATAATTTCAAATATCTCTGACTATAATAGTATTTCGTTTTTAGATATGTCAGATATTATTACTATGTCAATATTAGGAAACAAGAAAGTTGATGAAAAAGAAATTAATGAAATAAGAGAAAGTGTAAAAATAAGAGAAATAGAAGTAATAGAAAAAGAGACTTCTCAACAAATATTATCAACACCTAAAATAGAAATAATTGAACAAAATGAAGAAATTAATGAAACAGAAAATATTGAAGAAATCTTTGAAGATCCATATACAGTTGATGGAGTTGATATTGATGAATTAGAATTAATTGATGATTTTGATAAATATTCAGGTGTTAGAAAAGAAAGACTAGTGTTTCCTGAAGATGATGAAGAAACTATTATAGAAATTGATGAAAACAGAATAGAAGATCAAATAGAACTAGATTTAGATAATGAACATGAGATGTATAAAGAAGAAGTAAAGCCAGTTTTAGATGAAAAAGAAAAGATGATTTCTGAAATGAGATCACAAATAGATGATATGAATAAAACATTACAGAATATTTTACTTAGAAAAGAACAAGAAAAACTAGAACAAGAAAGAGCAGAATTAGAAAGAAGGATTGAAGAAGAACTAGAAAAAGAAAGAATAGCTGATTTAGAAAGAGAAAAAAAGGAATTACAAGAACTACTAAAAGAAAAGCAAATAGCTGAAGAGAAAATTGAAGAAACTACAGAAGAAGTAAAAGAATCTAGATATAGAGGAATTAAATTAGAAGATGATGAAACAGCAATCGGTGAAGAAATAAGAATTGAGCCAGAAGAAGATGAAATTGTTCTAGAACCAGAATTAGAAGCAGAAAAAGAACCAAAAATATATGAAGAATTAACTATTGAAGACGATACAAAACAATCAGAAGATATTATTAAAATTGAAGACATTAAAGAAGACAATACAATTAAAATAGCTGCAGATAGTTTAGGTTTTGAAGAAGAATTTGATGATGAACCAAAGGTATTTTTTGGATTAGATGATTATGGATATTTTGCTAAATATTCTGAATCAGAAGATATGACAAGATTACAATTACAATTAAATGAGATATATAAACAAAAAAAGAATGAAGAAGAGGATTAAATCTTCATGTTTGATTTACAAGAAAACCTAAATAAATTGCCAACTAAACCAGGTATATATTTAATGAAAGATCAATATAATAATGTTATATACGTAGGGAAGGCAATTAATTTAAAAAACAGAGTTAAACAATATTTTAATAAACAAGATAAAATATCTAGAATATCAAGTATGGTCTCACATATTAAATCATTTGAGTATATAGTTACAGATACAGAAGATGAGGCTTTAATATTAGAGTCAAATTTAATTAAAGTCCATAAACCAAAATACAATGTATTATTAAAAGATGATAAATCATATCCATATATTAAAATAGATATTAAATCAGAATTTCCAACCATCATATTAACTAGAAGAAAGTTAGATGATGGTTCTAAATATTATGGACCATATCCTTCAGTAATGGCTGCAAAACAGTTAATAGAAATAATAAAATCTAAATATATGTTAAGATTATGCAAGCCGTTTAAACTTAGAAAAAGACCTTGTATGTATTATCAAATTAAAAAATGTGATGCACCTTGTATAGGTAATGTTGATAGTACCGAATATTTGAAAAGAATAAATGAAATATCTTCTATACTTCAAGGTAATACTAAAGATATTATAAAAGAATTAAAACAGGATATGGATAAATTATCTAAAAATAAGAAGTATGAAGAAGCAGCCAAGTTAAGAGATACAATTTTGAATATTGAAAGAGTTAGCCAAAAACAAAAAATATCAAACTTTTCATATAATGAAATAGATGCAATAGGTATACAAAGAGATGAATTAGAAATTTGTATAGAAATTTTCTTTGTAAGAGAATCTAAATTACAAGATAGAAATCAGTTTTTCTTTAATAATATTAGTGAAATTGAGGATACAGAAATTTTATCTTCTTTTTTGAAACAAAGATATTTAAATAGTAATAATATACCTTCAAAAATAATGTTAAAACATGAAATAGAAGATAGAGAGATATTAGAAAAAGTATTATCAGAAAAAGAAAAAAGAAAAGTGGAAATAGTTTCAACTAAAATTGGACAAAATTTAAGATTTGTTGAACTCGCAGAAAAGAATGCAAAAATAGCATTAGATAATAGAAATAGAAAAACAATTAGAATATTAAATGAATTAAAAGAAAAATTAAGCTTAAAAACAATTCCTTTAAGAATAGAAATGTATGATGTTTCAAACATATCAGGAACTCATACTACATCTGCAATGTTAGTTATAGATAGAGGAAGATACAAGAAAAATTTATCAAGGAAATATAATTTAGATCATATAGATGTACAAGATGATGTATATTCTATGAAAGAAACACTAAAAAGAAGAATTGGTCATAATATTAAAGGTGGACAAGGTTTAGGAGAACTGCCAAATCTTTTAGTTGCTGATGGTGGTATTAATCAAATTAATGCAATGAAAGAAATATTAAAAGAGTATAAATTAAATATACCAGTTATAGGATTAGTAAAAGATGATAAACATAAAACAAAGGGATTAATTAATCAAGATAATATTCAAATAGAAATATCAGATGAATTAAATCTGTTTTTAACTAATATGCAAGAAGAAGCACATAAATTAGCTATTAAATATCATAGAGAAAAAAGAGATGAAAAGATAAAGAAATCAATATTAGACGATATTAAAGGAATTGGAGTAAAAACAAAACAAGTTCTTTTTAAAGAATTTAGAACAATAGAGAAAATGAAGGAAGCCTCAATTGAAGATTTAATAAAAGTTAAAGGAATTACGAAGAAAATAGCTGAAGATATAAAAAATATTGATAATACAAAATAAACAATGAAAAATGAAAAATATTAATAATAAATTTTAAAAAGAAGTAAAAGGAAAAATGAGTAATTTAAATATAATTTATGAAGATAATCATATAATAGTTGTAGAAAAACCTGCAAATATTCCTTCACAGGAAGACAAAACAGGTGATATTGATATGCTTTCTATTGTTAAACAATACTTAAAAGAAAAATATAATAAACCAGGTAATGTTTTTTTAGGTTTAGTACATAGACTAGATAGACCTACAGCAGGTCTTATGGTATTTGCTAAGACTTCTAAAGCTGCTTCAAGATTATCAGAAGAGATTAGAAAAGGTTTATTTACAAAGCAATATAGAGCAATAATAAAGGGTGATATTGAACAAAGTGGAATAATGGAAGATTATTTAGTAAAAAATGAAAAATTAAACAAATCTTTTGTTTCAAATGAAAAACAAAAAAACTCAAAACTTGCAAAATTAGAATTTAAAAAGATAAAATATAATAAAGAAAATAATACATCTTTAGTTGAAATAAACTTAATAACAGGGAGACATCATCAAATTAGAGTTCAATTTAGTCACAGAGATCACCCTATATATGCAGATAGCAAATATGACAAACCATATAAAAATCAGAATCTTAAACTATATGCATCATATATTAGTTTTAAACATCCAGTAAAAGATGAAATTTTAGAATTTGAATACTTACCAGAAGAATATAAATAAAACACAATAAAATATTTAGGAGAAAATATGAATAAAAATGAAATAGTAAAAAAAGTAGCAGAACACTTAATAGATTTTAGTGTTAAACTACAAGAAGGTGAGAATCTTTTAATTGAAATGGCTAATATTGATTCAATGCCACTTGTTTATGCTTTAATAGATGAAGCTAGAGGAAAGAAAGGAAATGTTTTTGTTAATATTTTAGATAAGAAATTGAATGCTAGAATATTAAAAGGAACTAATGAAAATGAGTTAAATACTTTAGCAGATATTGATGAGTATAGAATGAAGAAAATGGATGCATATTTAGGTATAACTTCTTTATCAAATAGATATGATATGAAGAATGTTGATTCATCTAATTTAACTATGTATTCAAGCCTTTATACATCAAGAGTACATTTAGAAGAAAGAGTTGCTAATACTAAATGGTGTATATTAAATTATCCAACAGAACTAGCTG
>CAZLWI010000040.1:0-8526 GCA_964563525.1 uncultured Lachnospiraceae bacterium
AAGTTAAACTGACATATTTTAGAATAAGCACAATATTTACATCCAGTTTCTTTCTTATATTTATATGGATAAATTGAAATATCACCTTGTAATATATTAGAAGACATTTTTCTTATATTATCTTCTGTTTGTTTTAGTAATAATTTAAAATCTTCTTTATCTTTAACACTAGAATATGCATTTAAATCTCCATCAGCTTTTAATCCAACTGGTAATATATCTGAATTACCTTGTTTTAAAGATTTATCCATTAATTTAATAATATCTAAATCATTTACAATTAATCCCTTCATCCTATATGAAGAACCATATACTTTGTCTAATTCAATATTGCTGCCTTTATCTATTCTTTCTATATAGTCTGATAATCCAAAATATAGTGCTGAGAATGGTTGTATGTTTTTTTCTTTAGCTAAAATATTTAAATATGTTAAAAGTTGAATCTGTAATCCTTCTCTTATTTTGTTTTCATCTAAATCTTGTGCTGATGATTTATAGTCTACTATTTGAAGATATTTATTATCACCTTTATCTAAAATATCTGCTCTATCTATCATTCCAAATATATTAATTTTCTTATTATTATCTAAAAGTATTTGTGAGTTTTTAAAACTATTATCAATATTAATTTCATTACCTAGAACTTTAAAATCAGATAATCGTAAAGAATTAACTACAGCTCTAGTTGCATTTAAAATTTGTTCTCTAAACTTTGCAGTTAAGATTTCAAATTTAGGTGAAAAAGAAAATATTCTATATTGATCTTGTTTTAACTTCTCTTCTAAAACAGATAAAGTCAGATTATCTATATTTTGCATTACATCTTCAAATTCAGTATTAAATTCTTTGTTGTTTTTTCTTAAAATATAGAGTTCGTTTTGTGATAATAACGGAATCTTAGTATTTATGTTATTTATTATTGAATTATCTTCTTCCATTTTATTAATTACAGTTTCTAATACATCATGGAAAAGTGTTCCTGTATTAAAAGGATTAAGTTCATAAAGTTCTTCTTCTCTTAAATTTAAGATATATTTTGCAAAATACGAAAAAGGACATCTTGCATATTCTTCTAACTTAGATACAGATGTATTAAAATCCTTTTTATATAATTCCTCTAAAATATCCATTGATAGATTAGGTGCAATATTATTATTAATAATATTCTGCTCTATAATATTAAACTCTTTGCTTGTGTTTTGTAGAACATATATTAAATATTTCCATTCATCATCAATTTCTTTATCTTCTAATAATTCTAAATACTTAGATAAAACTTTGTCTAAAAGAGCAGAATTAGAGTATGCTCTTATCTCTTCTTTATATAGTCCTTTAATTCTAATCTCTTCTTCTAAATATCTTAATCTTCTTTTTATTTTATTTACATATATTGATGGTCTTTTAATTTCACCTAATAGTGAAGAAATATTATATGATAAGTATAATGAATTACTTGGTATTAATAATGTTGAATACATATTAAACTCATCTTCAGATAATCTTTCAATATCTGTATCAGCTAAAATAATATTATTTGCTTTTAATAATATTTTTTCATCATCATTAATTAATCCTCTATGTGAAGGTAGGATTGGATAAAGTCCATCTTCCATAGATATAATATATAGTGATTTAATATCTTCAATATTAGTAGTTTGAGTAGTAATAAAATGTATTGCATCATTTACACTTGGTATTTTTTTAATTTTTGTTTTCTTTAAACATAATTTAAAAATATTAAAATACTTCTCATAAGAAATAATTTCATCAGATTTTATTGAAACAATTCTATCTAATGTCTCTTTTAATAACTCAAGTGAAAATATATATTCTTCTTTTAATTCTATTTTCCTAAAATCACTAATATCCATACTACTAATGTTTTGTATAGCTTTATTAAATATTTGTTTTTCATCAATCAAATTATATATTTCTCTAGAAATATCTTTAGCTGACTTACTTCTACCAATGTTTTCTTTAAATTGTTCTATAAAATTGACAAAAGAATTTTTCAAATTAATCAATCTATCAAAATCTTCATCTTTTAATTTATCATAATTTTTCCATTCTGATTTCCATTTTGACCCTCTAATATTCCACCTTTGTACATATTTTTCTAAAAGATATACATCATTTAAATCTAAATCTAAATAATTTAACTTTAAAAAAGAAAAAACAGATTCAATACTATAATTACTTGAGATTATTTCTAATAGTTCAAGTATGAATCTTGCTATACTATTTTTTTCTAATGGTTTATCTTCTTGAATAAATATTGGAATATCATATTTATTAAAAACTCTTCTAATTAATTCTTCATTATTATTAAGATCATTAAATACAACTGCAATTTCTTCATATCTATATTTTTTTTCAATAATTTCTTGTTTAATATTCTCTGCAACATCTTCTAATTCATCTTCTAAATTCTTATATACTCTTAATTTAATATTACCTGTGTTTTTAGACTCATAAATACTACTCTCTTTAAACATTGATTCTTCAAGATTTTTAATTTCAGTGTCATGTTTTATGTTAACCTTTTTTTCAATAATGTTAACTTTCACATTATTTGATTGAGAAATGTGAATTAAGTCAGAAATGGTTTTTTTAGTTTTCGCAAACACTTCATACTCTGATTTTCTATGAATACTATCAGCAGTTATGCTAATATTCACTTGATCTGCTTGTTTTAGCATCTCTTTTATAATTAAATATTCACCTTGTGTAAATTTAGAAAATTGATCAATATATATATTTGCATCACGAAACACTTGTGTTTCTTGCATTATACTAATTACTTCAAATTCTTTGTCTGCTATATCTAAATATTTGTCTTTTATTGTTTGATTATATAAATTATATATTTTATATATTTCTTCTAATTTAATTATTGATATATTTATATTTGTATTTGTATTATCTTTGTCTTTTTCCTTATCAATATATTTTTTTAAATCTTCTGAATTTACATTATATCTTTTAAGTTCTTCTATTATGCTTGAAATTGATTCTATATTTTTTTCTTTATTTCTTAATATTTGTAAATCCAATTTTTCTAATACTGTTTCTAAAACAATATGTCTAGATATGTCATCTAAATATATTTTATTTTTAAACTTAGAATCAGCTAATATATGTTCAACTAATCTTGAAAAAGAAAGAATTTCTAAATTTAAGACAGATAAAAAAGAATCAGTTATCTTTTTTTCAAAAGTATATGTGAATTGCTCTGGTACTATTAAAAATACCTTTTTATTACTTTTGATATCTTCTCTGACTCTATCTAATATCTCATTTAATTTGTCTGTTCCTGCTCTTCCTATTATTAGGTTCATTCTATTCTCCAAATCCATATTGTGATAAAGCTGGATATTTAAAATTTGCATCATCTACTATATTTCCATCTGGAACATGAGATTTCTTTGTATAATTTGCACCTTCTAAAAAGTATTTATATTTATATTTACTTGTATCACCTGTACCACCTATTATTACAGGGTCATCCCATGTAACATCTACTAAATACCAATTATTATTAATTTTAATATAGTTCCATGCATGTCTTTCTACTTTTCCATAATCATCATAACCTTTGCCTGCTACAATAACTGTTGGATAATTTAGACCATCCATTAGAAATTTATATGTTTTTGCATATCCTTCACAAACAGCTGTTTTATATAGTAATGGTCCTGTTATATTATATATATTATTCTTTTTTAAAGTTCTGTCATATTCTGTTCTGTCTATAATATAGTCATGAATATATTTAATTTTATCATATGGTTTCATGTTTTTTACTATTGCTAAAACTCTATCTCTTTCATCATATACAGCTTTTCTTTTTGCATTTGCTTCTGCCTTAGTATTAATACCTTTTATAAAGAAGTTTTCTCCTTCAACATTAGTAATTGAAACTTTATATACTACTGTTTCATTATTATATTCTGTTTTATGTATTGCTAAAGATACTTTTTCTATATCTATAAAAAACAGTTCTGGATAATCAAAAAGTAATGCATTAATTGAATATTGGAAAGATTTCTTTAATGTTTTATCACCACTAGGTGTTTTTAATAATTCATTAAAAGCATATCCAAAATCAAATGTATGAGTTCCTTCTAAGAAATATGCAGATTCTTTTTTTAATTTTGTATATATAACTTTTCCATATTTATCTAATTGATTATAGTATAGAGAATTATGTGAGTTATTTGTTGGGTCAGCATATTCTTCTATTTCTTTTTTCTCACTTGGTATTATTGGTGTATTAGATCCTGTATTTACCTCCACTTTACCAACAGATTCTTCTATTTTAATTTCTTTACTTGGATCTAAAATAGTATTATCTTCCTTTGTTATACTTGTATCAATATTTCCCGTAAATGTTTGTAAATATAGTTTTATTTTTGATGCAAATGTATCTTTATTAGATTCACTAGTAAAAATAAATATTATATATATAACTAATATTAATATTACCATTACTAGTATTGTTTTTAATACTGTTTTAAATTTTGAAGGTCTTTTATTATTTCCCATTCTTTTCTCTTTCCCAATAAAATAAATATTGTTGAGCTATCCCTGCATATTCACCATATTTTTTATCAATAAATTTTATTATTTCATCATTTGTTAATTTTTTCTCATCACTTTTCTTAAAATAGATATTATTCATTACTCTTCTAACCCATACATCAATGGGAAAGATTTCATATCTATTTAAACTAAATAATATAATACAATCTGCAACCTTAGGTCCAATGCCATTATATTCCATTAAAGCATTTTTTAGAAAAATAGTAGAGTTACTATCATCTAAAAAAGACTTTTTCTCTCTTAAAAATACTCTTGTAATATCATAAATTCTTTTATCTCTAAAACCTAATCCACAATCTCTCAAATCTTGAAGACTAGCTTTTGATAATTCTTCTGGAGTTGGAAAAGAATAGTAATTTCTATTTTCAAAAACAATCTTTCTACCAAATCTTTCAGCTAATATCTCAATATTTTTCTTAATTCTAGGAATATTATTATTTGCAGATAAAATATATGAAACTACTGTTTCCCAAAGATCTTGTTTTAATATTCTAATACCATAACCAAAATCAATTGCTTCTTTTAAAGCTATATTATGCTCTAAAAGTCTTTCATCTTCTATACTTTTCTGACCTAATATATTAATTGAATTTTGTTCTAAAAGTTTTTCTTTAATTAAATTATATTCTAAATTCAAATTAAAGTAAGATTTAATTAAAGTTTCTAGTTCTTTTTTGTGTTTTATATTAGAAGTAAATATATATTTAATATTTTCTCTGTCAGCTATTATTTGTTTTTCTTCTTTTACTGCTAAAACAACATCTCCAATAACGCCAATGTATTTATCTTCTTCTTGTAAATAGTTCCATCTAAAACATTGGCCACATTCAAAAATATGTTTTAAATTAAAAGATTCTGGGTTCTCTAATATATACATTTATTATCCATCTAAGAAATCTGTATATGATTCTAAAATATCAATTTTTATTTCATCTACTGGTATTTTTAATGATTGTTTAATCTCTGCTTCTATATCATATACATTTTTCAAGTTTTCTAAATTAATATTTGAATATCCTGCAACAAATTTTGCTATTTGAGGATTAACATTAATTGCTATTTTTTTAACTTTAATATTATATTTTTTAATAATATCTAGAACTTTATCATAATATATTGAAGAAAATACAAAGAAATTAAAATTCTCATCATATGGACCACCTATAAAATCAGGTGTTTGAGAGATTCTAATATAATCACCTTTCTTTTCTTTAAATATATTTGTTTCTAATTGATTATATTCTTCAAAACCTATCTGTACTTCTTCAATCTTTTTACTCTTAAAAAATATTAATAGCTTTTTAGATAATTGAACAGCTTCATCTATTGATAAAGGTTTATATTCTTCTCTTTTATATTTTTCTTCTATTATTGTGTTCTTATATATTAAAGCTGGTTTTATTTTAACTAAATATGGTTTCAGTTTAGCTATCATTTTAGCTGTTTGCATTTCATCTAGTTCATTACTTTCAGGAAGACCTATTTGCATTTCTAAAAATGTTTTAATTCTTCTACGATTTAATCTTTTTACAGCTGTTGCTAGTTCCTTTACAGAATTCTCATTTATTTGTGATAAAATATATGAGTTAAATGAATATACTTTTATCTCTATATTTCTAATACCATGTTTTTTTATTTCTTTAATATATTTAGAGTCAATATATTCAGCTTTCTCAGTTATTAAAACTTCTTGAATTTTGTCTTCTTCTAAATAGTGATCTATTATATTCAAAAACATCTCTTTTATATTATCATCTAATTCATAAAAAGAATCATTAATTAAATATATCCAATTATCAATATTGTTCTCATCATCAACTTGTTGGTCAAGATATTTTTTAATATCAATTTCTGTAGTATCTTCTGCTAAAAACAAATGTATTAATTTTCTTTTTTTACTAAATTTAGCCATTATTATTCCTTAAATTATATTATATTGTTTTAAAGCTTTTTTTGCTGCTTCTGTTTGAGCTTCTTTTTTACTCTTACCTTCTCCTGTTGTAATAGGAATACCATCACAATATACTTCAGCAACGAAAGTTTTATCATGATCTGGTCCTTCTTCAGAAATAATCTCATATTTTATTTCTTTTACTCCTTTAGATTGTGCTTTCTCTTGAAATACTGTTTTATAGTCTTCTAAGTATTGGGAAGTTAAAGAATAATCTATTTTTTCTTTTAACGATTTTAATATTAATTTTTTAACCTGTTTTAAATTAGAATCACAATATACTGCAGCTATTATAGCTTCAAACATATCAGCTAATATTGCTTTTGATATTCCTGTTGCCTTCTCCTGTGCTTTTCCTACTCTAATATATTTAGATAAATTTAACTTTTCTGCTACTTCATATAATGAATCTTCACAAACTATATATGCTCTCATTTTAGTCATATTTCCTTCAGTTTCAATTTCTTTATTAAAATATAGTTCATGTGTTATTACATATGCTAAAATACTATCACCTAAGAATTCCATTCTTTCATTACTTTCAACTTTATTCTCATTTGCATATGATATATGTGTTATTGCTTCTAAAGCTAAAGACTTGTTTGCAAAAGTGTATTTTATTTCTCTTTCTAGAAGTTTTATTTTTTCTAAGTCTTCTTTATCTATTTTTTTATCTTTGTTTTTATTACTTGTAAATCTTTTCATTTCTACCTTTATTTTTAATTTTTAAATATAGTATTTGTATACATATAATATATGTAACTATGCTTTTAGTCAATTTAAATTATGCTTTCTTAATACATTTGATAAGAAAAAAATATGTAGTATTTCTTTTAAGTAACATCTCTACAAAACCATCTTAAATTTCTACTTTTTCATTATATAATATATTGTATTCAAAGATATAGTGGGAGAAATATTTGTGTTAATAGCTAAAAACATTTATTCTAATACAGATAAATTTATTAAAGGAAACAAAACAAAGTTTTCTTATTCTGGTAAGTTGTATGAAGAAAATTCAACCAATACAATGTTCTTTTGCTATGCATATTCTAAACCAAAGAAAAATCAAACAGATAATATTAAGAAAAAAGAAATGAAGAATTCTGTTTTAGGTTATCAGACTGAAATTACATTAAGAGATTTAGGAAATATGTATTTTGCCTTTGAATTAGAAGATAAAAAAGACAATAATATGGGACATTGGTATAAGATAGAAATTGAGGAAATGCCTATTGCTCTTCTTGTTTTAAAACAAAAAACTCTTCCACAAAAATTATCTAGATTTGATTATTTTAAAGATCAATGTAGAAATACTTTTTCAAGAGCTTTTGATGCATTCACTAAACTTAAAGCACTTACTGGCTTATCTAAAGATGAACAAACAAATAATCTATAGACTTGAGATTTGATTTTTATTCTAAAACATGCTAAAATAACTACATATTCGAGGTGTGGCTCAGATGGTAGAGCGCGCGGTTTGGGACCGTGAGGTCGCAGGTTCGATCCCTGTCACCTCGACCAGAAAACAACTAGTATTTACTAGTTGTTTTTTTATATTTCATTTCTATATCTAAATTAATAAATTAAAACATTAATCAATTAGTAAAATGTCCAAACTTTGCCCTTTCTTCATAAGATATATTAAATAATTTTAAATCTTTTATTATATTCTGAACACTACATTCTTTATATAATTCTTGTTTTACTTCTAAGTCTCCTTTGTCTGTTTCTATATAGATTGCTAAAGGCTCTTTAAGACCTATTGCATAGGATAATTGAACTTTACACCAATATATATCTTTATTATCTAATAATACCTTTTTAGCTATTTCTCGAGCTTTATATGCACCACTTCTATCAACCTTAGTTGGATCTTTACCACTAAATGCTCCACCACCAACATTAACAAAAGAATGATAACTATCTACAACTATTTTTCTTCCTGTTAAACCAGCATCTCCTTCAAATCC
>CAZLWI010000041.1:0-8389 GCA_964563525.1 uncultured Lachnospiraceae bacterium
TTAAAACTAGTCATGGCAGGAGTATTACCAGTTATATTTGCATCATCATTTATTACATTCCCAGCTATGTTAATTCAAATTTTCTGGTCAGGCTCATTGGGTAAAGGTGGATTTGCAGACTCATTATATAAGTTTTCAATTGCACCAAATATGCCTCAAGTAGGTTGGGGATTTATTGCAGCACATGCTATTGTATATTTATTATTAATTGTTGGATTTACATTCTTCTATACTTTAGCAGTATTTAATCCACAAGAGATATCAAATAATATAAGACAAAATGGTGGATTCATACCTGGTATTAGATCAGGAAAACAAACAACAGACTTTTTAAAGAATATAACATCTAAATTAACATTATTTGGAGCAATATTCTTATCATTTATAGCAATACTACCAATGTTTTTAAGTTTAGCAGGAATAAATCTTGCATTTGCAGGAACAGCGATATTAATTGTTGCAGGTGTTGCATTAGAGACAGTTCAAAGTCTAGAATCACAACTATCAGTTAGACACTATAAAGGATTTTTAGATTAAATATATTTAATAAGGAGATTTTTATGGTTATCGTAATGTTAGGTGCACCAGGTGCTGGCAAAGGGACAATTAGTAAGAGACTTTCAAAGGAATTAAACATTCCTCATATTTCAACAGGAGATTTAATTAGAGAAAAAGTAGCTCAAAAAGTACAAAAAGCAGGTAGATTTCAAGAAATTATGGACAAAGGTGGATTAATTTCTGATGAAGATGTAAAGGAAATTGTTCATGAAAGATTATTAAAAGATGATTGTGCTAATGGATTAATATTTGATGGTTTTCCAAGAAATTTAAGTCAAACAGATTTATGTGATGAAGTATTATCTGAACACGGAAAGAAAGTAGATTTAGCAGTAAATTTAGATGTTTTAGAAGAAATAATCATTGAGAGAATATCAAACAGAAGAATTTGTCCAAATTGTGGAGCAGTATATAATACAAAGAATATTCCTCCAAAAGTTGAAGGAATCTGTGATATTTGTGGAACTGAATTAATTCAAAGAACAGATGATAGTGAAGAACAAGTTAAAGCAAGATTACAAGTATATAATGATCAAACAAAACCTTTAATAGATTATTATAAAGATAGAAATTTATTATTTAATTTAAGAATGCTTGAAGAAAGAGATGCTGATATTACAGTAAATGAAATAGTGGAATATATAAATAAGGAATTTTAAGTGATAATAATTAAATCAAAAGAAGATATAGAATATATTAAATTAGCAGGAAAAATTTTAAGAGATACACATAATTTACTAGAAGATGCGATAAAACCAGGTATCTCAACATATGAACTAGATATTATAGCAGAGAAATATATTTTAAGTAAAAATGCTAGACCTTCTCAAAAAGGATATCCAAGTTTTTATGAAGGAGTTCAAAATTTTCCTGCATCAACATGTATATCAATTAATGATGAAGTTATTCATGGAATACCATCTAAAAAAAGAATATTACAAGAAGGTGATATAGTTTCAATAGATTTAGTAGTAGAAAAAGATGGATATTATGCAGATGCTGCTAGAACATATATTGTAGGCAAACCTAAAAATAAAGAAGATGAACATTTAGTCAATATAACTAAAGAAGCGTTTTTTAAAGGAATTGCAGAAGCACAAATTGGTAATAGAATAGGTGATATTTCAAATGCTATATATAATTATGTTACTGAGAATGAATTAGATGTAATTCGTGCATATCAAGGACATGGAGTAGGTAATAAAATGCATGAAGATCCAGGCATACCAAATCATGGTAAACCAGGAATTGGTCCAAGATTAGAAGTGGGTATGACATTAGCAATTGAACCCATGGTAGTGCAAGGATTATATGAAGTTAAAGAATTAGAAGATGGCTGGACAGTTGTAACAATTGATGGCAAAAATTCAGCACATTATGAAAATACTATACTCATTACTGATAATGGACCTGAAATATTGACACTTTAATAAAAATGATATATAATATGATTTGTTATATTATGGAACTTATGTAACCAGGTTTTAAATATTGATTTAAAAGGCTTTTAAAGCAAAAAAAGATATTTAAAGCTATAATTTTGTTTTAAAAAGTTTAATATATAAACATAAGAAATAAACAAACAAATAAGTTAAAAAACAAATAAATATTTTGACAATATAAATAAAAAAGAAATTAAGATAGGAGGCTAGATTTGGCTAAAGAAGATATACTTGAAGTTGAAGGAACAGTTTTAGAAACATTGCCTAATACAACTTTTAAAGTAGAACTTGATAATGGTCATGAGGTATTAGCACATATTTCTGGTAAACTTAGAATGCACTATATTAAAATATTACCTGGAGATAGAGTTAAACTAGAAGTATCACCATATGACTTAAATAGAGGAAGAATCGTTTGGAGAGGCAAATAGCTTAATATACTAATTACAATAATAAGGAGTAAGAAATGAAAGTTAGATCATCAGTTAAAAAAATTTGCGAAAAATGTAAAATTGTTAAAAGACATGGAGTAGTTAGAGTTCTTTGTGAGAACCCTAAACATAAACAAAGACAAGGATAGTAACACTAGTAATACTAGTGACTATATATAATGTCTACAGATTAGAACTGTTACTTTAATATATATATTAATTCCTTAGTAATATATAAATTAAAAGCAAACACATTCCTAACTAAAATGTAGTATTAAAACTTAAATGTTAGTGTAACTAACAAATCTGATTTAAATATTAAATTTATATTTAGATTAGAAAAACTTAGAAGAAATTTTTTATCTTTTAAGTAAAAAAAATAAAGAAAGACAATCGGAGGTATAAATTTATGGCTCGTATAGCAGGAGTTGATCTACCTAGAGATAAGAGAGTAGAAATTGGGCTAACATATATTTATGGAGTTGGAAGAACAACATCAAATAAGATTTTAACTAAAGCTGGTGTATCACCAGATACTAGAGTTAGAGATCTTACTGATGATGATGTTAACAAAATAAGAAAAGCACTTGCAGATTATAAAGTTGAAGGTGAATTAAGAAGTGAGGTTTCTTTAAATGTTAAAAGATTGACAGAAATTGGTTGCTATAGAGGATTAAGACATAGAAGAAATTTACCAGTTAGAGGTCAAAGAACTAAAACTAACGCTAGAACTAGAAAAGGCCCTAAAAAAGTAGTAAGTCGTTCTAAGAGTAAGGTATAGGAGGATTATATGGCAAAAGCTAAGACAGTTAGAAAAACAAAGAAAAATATTAGTAATGGTATTGCACATATCCATTCAAGTTTTAATAATACAATTGTTTCTATTTCAGATGAATTAGGAAATGTAGTTGCTTGGTCAAGTGCTGGAATTTTAGGATTTAAAGGTTCTAGAAAAAGCACACCTTTTGCAGCAGGTGAAACTTCACAAGATGCAGCAAAAAAAGCAATGGAACATGGTATGAAAGCAGTAGCAGTAGAAATTAGAGGTCCAGGAGCGGGAAGAGAAACAGCAATTAGATCTTTAGCAACTGCAGGATTAGAAATTTTAAGTATTAAGGATGTTACACCAATCGCTCATAATGGTTGTAGACCACCTAAAAGAAGAAGAGCATAGGAGGATTAAATGGCAAAGAAAAAAGAAAACGAATCAGTTTTAAAAAGATGTAGATTACTTGATATTGATCCAACTTATGTTGGTGTATCAAAAAAATCAATTAAAACAACGGGAAGAAGACAAAGAAAACTTAGTGAATACGGAATTCAATTAAGAGAAAAACAAAGAGTTAAATTCATTTATAATGTAAAAAGTGAAAAACAATTTAGTGCAATTACATATCATTTAGATCATGCCAAACATGGTATTACTGGAGAAGTATTATTACAAATATTAGAATCTAGATTAGATAATGTTGTATATAGATTAGGTTTAGCAAGAACAAGACCACAAGCTAGACAATTAGTTGTACATGGAAATTTTGAAGTTAATGGAAGAAAAGTAGATATTCCTTCATATTTAGTTAAAGAAGGAGATATCATTAAAGTTAGAGAACATAGATCAGAAAATTATGTTATAAAAAACAATGTACAATCTGAAGATAAAGTAAGAATGCCAGAATGGCTTGAACTTGATGAAGAGAAACTTGAAGCTAAAGTTTTAAGATTACCACAAAGAGAAGAAATAGATCTACCAGTTGAAGAACACTTAATTGTTGAGTTGTATTCAAGATAATAGATTTATTAAAAAGAAAAATTAGAAAAAACCTATACGGAGGTAGGAATGTTAGAATTCGAAGAACCAACTATTGAATGTGTAGACTTTGATGAAGAAGCAAATTATGCAAAATTTGAATGTCAACCACTTGAGAGAGGATTTGGTATGACAATTGGTAATTCATTAAGAAGAGTATTATTATCTTCTTTACCAGGAGCAGCAATTACAGGTGTTAAAATAGAAGGTATACAACATGAGTTTATGACAATACCAAATGTTGTAGAAACTGTTATGGAAGTACTTTTAAATTTAAAATCAGTAAGATTTAATATGCATGTTGATGAACCAAAAACTTTAAAATTAACTTTTAAAGGGAAAGGTGAAATCTTAGCTGCAGATATTAAAACAGATGGTGATATTGAAGTATTAAATAAGAATTTACATATTGCAACAGCATCAAAAGGTGTAAATTTAAACATGGAATTAATTGTTGAAAAAGGTAGAGGATATAATTCAATTGAAGCAAACAAAAAAGAAAATGCAGATATAAATCTATTAACAATAGATTCAATATTTACACCAGTTAAAAAAGTTAATTACACAGTTGAAACTACAAGAGTTGGAAAAAGAGTTGATTTTGACAAATTAATTATTGAAATATGGACAGATGGCAGCATTAAACCTGAAGCAGCATTAAGTTTAGCATCAAGAATAACAAATGATCATTTAGCATTATTTATTAATTTATCAGAAGAAGGTCAATCAACACAAGTAATGTTAGAAAAAGAAGAACCTGAAGAAGAAAATGAAAAATATAATATAAAAATTGAAGAATTAGGATTAACTAATAGATCAACTAATAGTTTAAGACTACAAAAAATTGAAACTTTAGCAGACTTAGTAAAATTCACTGAAGATGAAGTAAGTAAATTTAGAAACCTGGGTGAGAAATCACTAACAGAAATTAAAGAAAAGATTACAGAAATGGGAGTAACTTTTAGAACAATAAAGAAATAAGAGGAGTATTATGAGAAAATTAGGAAGAAGTACAGATAAAAGACTAGCTATGCTTAAAAATTTAACTACAGACTTAATTTTAAATGGTAAAATAATTACAACTGAAGAAAAAGCAAAAGAAGTTAAAAGTATTATTGACAGTATTATAGCTTTAGCTATAAAAGAAAAAGATAATTTTGATATGGTTGAAGTAAAAGTTGTAAAAGCTAAATTAGATAAAGATGGAAGAAAAGTTACTGAAAAAGCTACTAGTAAAAATAAAAAAGAATTTAATAAAGTTGTAAAAGAAGAAATAAAAGAAAAAAGACAAAAAGATCATTCTTCAAGACTACATGCCAAAAGACAAATTATGAAAAAAGTTAATAGAGTTCCAAATGTAGATTTAATTGATAAATTATTTAATGAAATAGCACCTAAACAAAAAGGGAGAACAGGTGGATATACTAGAATAGTTAAAATGGAACCAAGAAGAGGTGATGCAGCAAATATGGCTGTATTAGAAATATTAATGTAGAGTATATAAACAACTAAACAATAAACAATAAAGATAAAGATAAAAAAAGATGAGTTAACTCATCTTTTTTGTTAGAATAAATACTTTTGTTTAATTCTAATTAATAAGTAATCATAATATAAAATATAATTTAAATTGCTTTATTAAATAATTAAATATATAATTTTTACAATAGAGGTATTTATGAAAAAAAGAGATAATATTAAAAATTTTTTTAGTATATGCAAAGTATATCCTTTAACATTTATTTTAATAACAGTTTTTTCTGTTCTATCAATTATTAATATTTATATAGAAAGCAATATAAGTACTAAATTAGTTTCTTCATTATTATTTTCAATATTCGTATTTTTTGCAATTGAATCAAGGTATTTTAATATTAAATTTGAAAATCTTAAAGATGCGAGAAGTTTAAAATTATGGCATTATTTATTTGGTACTATTATAACTTTAATAATGGGAATATTAATATTTATGCAAACAAAATATAACATACATAAAAATGCTGATATAGTAAATATTGTATTATCTGATTCAATGATATTTGTTATATACTCATTTGTAATTACGTCAGTAACCTTGACAATACTTGCTTTAATTAGAATTAGTAAAAATATTAATTTAGAAAAAGTAGAAAGATTAGACTTTAATTATATAAAATATGTAAAACTTTTAAGCCTAGGTATAGTAATAATATTAATCAATTTTATTCTAAAAACAATACTGATAAATTTTAAATTAACATATTTTCAAACTGTTAGCACATCAAATACAATATTTTATATATTATTTCCAATATTAATTGCACCATTAGGGTTTAAAATAATTACTGAATATAGTAAAGAAAATAAGGAAAAGTATAAAAAATTAGTTATATATTATATTATACCAATTTCTATATTAATATTATTAGGAATACTTATCTACTATATTATTAATTACTGGCAATCAGGTTATACAGAAGTATTCTCTTCATTCTTTTTGTTTTTATCAATAATTGCTATAGGAATAAATAGATATATTAAAGATACTAAAACAGAAAAGAAAACTTCTAAAAAAGAATTAAAAATAAGAAGAGAAGATAAATATCTTAAAATACTTTCAATATTTGTATTAACAGGATTAATTGGAATATTGTTATTATCAGTTGGATACAAAATATTCTTTAGTAAATTTGATTCAAATATTACTATGAGTGATGTAATAATTGCAATAATGACAATATATAAAATTGTATTTATATATTTATATCTAAAAAAGGATAAGAATTTATCTACTAATCTTGTTAATTGTGTGAATTTGTTTATAATTTTGAGTATAATTATGCTTGGAGTATATAATTTCTTAGTAAATATTTTAGTAATTGCCAAATAAATAAAAATTAGAAACATATAAAGATAATAAAAAATGCAAATAGCAGGTTCAAATGATTGACAGAATTTGCTATTTCATGCTATAATATCTTAATGTAAGCTGCTTAATTAAGGTTTTATTAAAACAATTATGTACCTAAATGAACAGTTAGCGAGATTACAAATAAGGAGGACTTTAAAATGTATGCAATCATAGAAGCATGTGGTAGACAATATAAAGTTGAAGAAGGAGATAAAGTATTTTTTGAAAAACTTCAAGAAAAAGAAGGCGATAAAGTAGTTTTTGATAAAATTATATTAATTTCTGGAGATAAACAAGAAGTTGGAACACCATATGTTAAAGGAGCAAAAGTAGAAGGTAAAGTATTAGAACATACCAAAGGTAAGAAAGTTATTGCTTTTAAATATAGACCTAAAAAGGGATCTAAAACTAAAAAAGGACATAGACAAAATTACACTAAAGTAGAGATTACTAAAATATCTTTTGCAGGAGCTAAAGAAGAAAAAAAAGAAACAGTAAAGAAAACTGAAGCAAAAAAAGAAGGAAAGGAATAGTGGTGATTTAAGATGGCACATAAAAAAGGACAAGGTAGTGTTAAAAGCGGAAGAGATAGTGAATCTAAACGACTAGGCCTTAAAAGAGCAGATGGTCAGTTTGTACGTGCTGGAAACATTCTTGTTAGACAAAGAGGTTCAACTTTTTATCCAGGTAAAAATGTTAATATGGGTAGAGATTATACATTACATGCATTAATTGATGGAATAATGAAATTTGAAACTATAGGTAAAAACAAAAAACAAGTATCTGTATATAGTGAGACAGAATTAAAAGATAAAGAGAAAGCAGAAAAAACTAAAACTATAAAAGCAGAAGTAAAAAAAGAAGTTAAAAAATAATTACTTAAACATAGAGTAAAGACATAAAAATTAGAATTAAAAATTTTTTAATTCGTTGACAATAATTATAATATAAGTTATAATAAAAATGATTTAAAAATATAGACATCATATTAATGATGTTAATATTTTTCTATTAAAAAAAGTACATTGAAAAATAAACAATATCCTTAAAAAAGAGTAAAAACCAAAGCGGATAGTATGAACTATTCGATGGACTCGTAAACTAAAAAACATTAACCAAAAAAGTTTTTTAGAAAAGAATATGAGACCAGAAATCAAACCTGTAAGTTAACACTTACAAAAACAGATATAAGCTAGACAGAAAGTTTAGAATATATACAACAAACATGAGAGTTTGATCCTGGCTCAGGATAAACGCTGGC
>CAZLWI010000042.1:0-2964 GCA_964563525.1 uncultured Lachnospiraceae bacterium
ATTTAACCAAACATCTGTTCCATGTGATAGTCCTGATATTTTAACAAGTTCATTAAAAGTTGTAGGTCTAGTTTCTTCTAATATTCCCCTAACAAATAATGTACCAAACTCTGGTATACCAATTGTACCAACTTTATTTAGAACTTGTTCCTCAGTTACATTTAGTTTATCTATTGAATTAAATATAGACATAGTATCTTTATCATCTAAAGGGATGTTCTCTGGCTCAATTCCTGTTATATCTTTTAATGTTTTTACTATTGTTGGATCTTCATGTCCTAGTAAGTCAAGTTTTAAAAGATTAGATTCAATTGTATGATAATCAAAATGTGTAGTAATAACTGGTGAATCTACTCTATCTGCCGGTTTTTGTATTGGAGTAAACTCTAATATATCATGACCTTCTGGTACAACAATAATACCTCCTGGATGTTGACCAGTTGTTCTTTTTACTCCTACTAGTTTTTTAGAAAGTCTTTCTATTTCTGCTCTATTAGGTAGCGGTTGATCAGTATTTTCATAATATCCTATTACATATCCAATTGCTGTTTTACTTTGTATACTTCCAATTGTTCCAGCTTTATATGTTTTACCATTACCAATAATTGTATCTACAAATTGATGTATCTTATTTTGATATTCTGATGAGAAATTAAGATCAATATCCGGCTCCTTATTACCGGTGAAGCCTAAGAAAGTTTCAAAAGGTATATCTAATCCTTCTTTTAAAAGTTCTATATCACATTTTGGACAATTCTTATTAGGTAAATCTATTCCTGTTGGTGCAATATTGGTAAATTCGATATATTTACAATTATTACATCTATAATGTGGTTCAATTGAATTAACTTCAGTAATATTTGACATATATGCAGCAAAAGAAGAGCCTACAGAACCTCTTGATCCTACAATATATCCATCTTCATTTGATTTTCTAACTAATTGTTCAGCAAATAAATAAAGTGCTGAATAACCATTAGTTATTATTGAATTTAATTCTTTATCTAATCTATTTTTAATTTGTTTAGGTATGTTTTTACCATATAATTCTTCTGCTTTTTTATAGCACATTTCTCTTAATAGATTATCTCCATTCTCAATTTTTGGAGTAGCTTTTGTTTTAGATATTGGTAAAATCTTTTCACACATATCTGCTATTTTATTTGAATTAGTAATAACAACTTCATATGCTTTATCTTTACCTAAATAATCAAATTCTTTTAACATTTCATCAGTTGATCTAAAATGAGTATCAGCTTGAATTGAAGCATCTCTTCTTTTTTTAGAAACATCTAATATTTCTTTATATATAGTATCTTCTGAATCAGAAATATATACATCGCCAGTAGCAACAACTATTTTACCAAGCTTTTCTGCTAAATTAATAATTTTTTTATTAATACCTCTTAAATTATCTTCTGTTTCAACTAATTCTTTTTTTAGTAAATATATATGATTAGAAACTGGTTGTATTTCTATAAAATCATAGAATTCCATTATTTCTTCAATTTCTTCATCTGTCTTACCTGATAGAATTGCATCATATATTTCTGAATCTTTATTTCCTGAACCTAATAATAATCCTGATCTGTTAATACTTAAAATTGATTTTAAAATCCTTGGTCTAATATAATAATGTTTTACATGTGAATCAGAAACCAAATGGTAAATTTGTCTTAAACCTTCTTCATTTTTAGCTAAAGCTGTAAAATCGTAAGTTTGCGATCTTTTATATGCATCTTCACCTGCATCAATCTTTTTATTAATATCATCCCAATTTATAACATCTTCTTTTTCTAATATTTTTAACATATCCTTAAAAATTTTTGTTAAAGTTTTAACATCATCTAAAGCTCTATGTGCTTTTTCTACCTCAATATTTAGATGTTTTGCTATTGCACCTAGATTAAACTTAGAAAGTTCAGTATAAAGCATTCTAGAAAGAATCAGAGTGTCTAGATATGTATTATCAATAGATATATTCATCTTTTCTGCAATATATTTAATAAATCCAATATCAAAATCAGCATTATGTGCAACCAAAATAGAATCTTTACCTATAAAATTTATAAAATCTTTTATAGCTTCTTCTTTTTTAGGTGCATCTTTAACCATTTCATTTGTAATTCCTGTTATTTTAGTTATATTTTCAGGTATATCAATTTCTGGATTAACAAATGTTTCAAATGTATCAATTATTTCACCATTTTTATATTTTAATACTCCTATTTCTGTAATTTTATCAGATCTAAAAGAAAGTCCTGTTGTTTCAATATCTAAAATACAATAAGTAGAATCATTTATAATTTGATTCTTAGAAAATGATAAAGCAGATTTACTATCTGTTGCTAAAACACCTTTTAATCCGTATATAGGTTTAATGTCTGTTTCACTAGTTAAATACATTATCTCAGGATAAGCTTGTACAACAGACGAATCTGTAATACCAATTGCTTTCATATTATTTTTTTCTACAATTTTTATTAATTCTTTAGGTGATATAAGGCCTTCTAACATACTCATTTGTGTATGTGCAGTTAATTCAACTCTTTCAATTTTTTCTGTTTTTTCATTCATTTCTTTATTTTTATCTTTATTATTCTCTTCAGAGATATCCATCACATTATATCCTCTAATCATTAATTCATTAGAGTATTTGTCAATATCTGTTTTACCTATTACTTTGATTTTCTTAGAATTTTTTAGTCTTTTTTCTATTTCACTAATATCATCTTTAGAAACAAATGATTTAACATATATTGAATATGTTCCATCATATATATTAATTGTAATAATTGCTTTATTATCTTTTATTTCAATAAAGTCGTTTGATATAATTTTTCCTTCAATTTTTACTATGCCTGAATCTTCTGTAAGATTAATAATTTTTTCTAATTCTGGTTCTGTTTTTCTAATCTTTCCAATAATTAGATTTGGAACAGAAAAATCAATATTGTCATTTTT
>CAZLWI010000042.1:3064-8032 GCA_964563525.1 uncultured Lachnospiraceae bacterium
TTATTTATATTATTAATAATATTATTTGTTATTTCTTCTTCTTTTTCTTGTATTCCTAATGTTATCTCTTTACAGTATTCATGGTCAATATCTTCTATTATATTAAGATTACAGTTTATATTAAAAAGATTACTTAAACTTTCTTTTATTGTGTAATCATATTTATTTGCACATAAAAAATTAGCCCCTTTTATTGGTAAAAAAACAGTTATATTGTTTTTATTAATATCAATTGTACTATCTTGAAGCATTGCTTTCATAATAGGTTTATTACGAGTTAAATATTCAACTATTTCAGTCCATTCAGAGACTATATGTTTTGTTCTATCTTCTTTATATTTAATTTTTAATTTTACTTCTCTATTTTCTTCTTTTTCTAAAAAATCATTAAACAAAAAAATTTCTTTACAAGATAATTCATTTTTAGGTTCTAATTCTAATTCTAATAATTCTTCTGAGTTAGTTATTTCAGTATACTTACTTTGTAATATATTATTAAAGTTATTATTATTGTATTTATCAGCTAATATACTGCTCATTAGATCCCCTTAAATTATTTATTATATATTATTATCCTTTGTTAATGTTTTATTGTATTATTATTTGTGAACTTTGCTTTTTTTCTTTCTGTTTCTATTATTTGTATTATTGTCTTTTTGATTATTTGTATTATTATCTTTATTTTTATCTGTTTTTTTAATATTAAGCATTTTTTCAATATCAGATCTGTTTTCTTCTACTTTTTCTGTAAAATTCATTATTCTTTGGACATTTGGCATTATTTCTTCTTTAAAATTTTGTACTGGTTTAATAAAGAAACCTGGAGTAAAGAATGAATTTTCTGCTGTCTTATTTAATCTAAAGAATAAATCTACCATATTGTATTTTTGTGAAATTTTACTTGTCCACCATGCAGATTCTCTTAAAATAGATTTCTTTTTATCTAGATCTTCAAATTGTATTTCATATATATCCTTATATTTGATTTCATATTTATTTTTAAGATGAAATTTTCTTGTATAAATTAGTTTTGTAGCATAAAGGTCAATCTTTCTAGAATCTGTCCTTATTTTTTTAATAAGGAAATATAGTATATATGTTCCAAAATATATTATTGCTGAAAGTATTCCTATTAAAACACTTTTTTGAAAAGCTTGAATAACTCCAAAAATTAAAACTAAAAGTATAGCTGTAAATATAAAAGGCGTTTTAAAGAATTCATATTTAAAATTAAAAGTAGCTTTAAAAGAATATAATATATTATTATCTCTTTGAGCTTTCTCTTCTTCTACTAATCCTTCATAACAATCTATACATATATCGCCTTCTTTATCTAATTGTCTACTACAAATTTTACAAAAAAACATATTCTACCTCTACATTAGGAAAGTAATTATTAAGTAAGCAAATGGTGCTGTAAATATTAGACTATCAATCCTATCTAATATTCCTCCATGACCTACTAATATATTTCCAAAATCTTTCTTATTATATTCTCTTTTAATATATGAAGCTATTAAATCACCTATTTGTGAAATAATACTTAAAAGTATTGCTACAACTATCATTATAGGATAACTAAGTTCAAATAAAAAATATGTATTAACAACAATTGTATAAATAATAGTACCAATAACTGCAGCAATTAAACCTGATACCGCTCCTTCAATTGTCTTGTTTGGACTTATCTTTGTTAATTTATGTTTACCTAATTTTCTACCAATTAAAAATGCAAAAGTATCTGTTAATATTACTATTGTTAATAATAAGGCAACTTTAATATTACCTTGATCAGCAAAAAATATCCTAGATAAAAACATTATTAGAAATATAGTATAAATATACCCTACTATTGCAGTTGCAACTTGCTTAAATGAATATTTACTATTTGATAAAATAGCAATAATAAAACTAATAGCCATTACAAATACTAAAGCTGAAGAAAAATATACAAATATTGCATCTTGATATAATAATATAAGTGTTGTTGTTAATAATGATAATATTAATCCAAATATCATATATGGAGATTTCTTTAAATCAACACAAGTAAAATATTCATAAACAGCTAACAAACTTGCTATTCCTGCAACAGCTGTTGCTAAAAACCTATTATCAAAAATTAATAATAATAGAATAATAGTAATATATACTACACTCGTTATTGTTCTTAATGCAAATTTAGATAATTTTATTTTCACTTTTTCTCCTATTTGCCACCAAATCTTCTATCTCTTTTAGAAAACTCTTCAATAATTTCTTTTAAATCATTAATAGTAAAATCAGGCCAATTTTTATTAACAAAAAATAGTTCTGAATATGAACTTTGCCATAATAGAAAATTACTTAATCTTTGTTCTCCACTTGTTCTAATAATTACTTCTGGATCTGGAACATCTTTAGAATATAAGTAATTCGAAAAAAATTCTTCATTAATATCTTCTTTTCTTATATTGTTTCTTTCAATATCTTCTACTATATTTTTTACAGATTCCAATATTTCTAATCTTCCACCATAATTAAAGCATATATTTAATTGAGTTCCAGTATTATTTTGTGTAACTTCTTCTGTTTCTTTAATCATTTTAATAAGCTTATCATTCAAATTAGTTTTTGAACTAAAAAACTTAATTTTGATATTATTGTCTTTTGTATTCCTTATTTTTCTAAAATATACAGAAAAAAGTTTCATAAGATAGTTAACTTCAAATTTAGATCTATTCCAATTTTCGGTTGAAAATACATATACTGTTAAATATTTTAATCCTATTTTATCTACTTCTTCTACTAATTTTTCTAAAGTTTCTGCACCTGCTTTATGTCCTAAATGTGCAGGCATGTTTTTTTCTTTAGCCCATCTTCTATTTCCATCAAGAATTATAGCTATATGATCAAGATTCATTAAACTGTCATTATCTCCTTTTCTTTACTTTCCATTAATTCATCCACTTTTTTAGTATATCTATCTGTTAATTCTTGAATTTGATCTTCTGTCCTTTTTACTTCATCTTCAGATAGATTCGCTTCTTTTTCAGTTTTTTGAAGATCATCATTAGCTTCTCTTCTTATATTTCTTATTGTGATTTTAGCTTCTTCTGCTTTCTTCTTTACATCTTTTGTTATTTCTATTCTTCTTTCTTCTGTTAACTCAGGAAATGTTAATCTAATTAACTTTCCATCATTCATAGGAGAAATACCAAGATTTGCTTCAATTAGCGATTTCTCGATTTCTTTTAAGACATTTTGATCCCATGGTTGTATTAATATCATTCTTGCTTCAGGTACTGAAATTCCTGCTATTTGATTAATAGGAGTTAAAGTTCCATAATATGAAACCATAATCTTGTTTAAAATTGCTGGATTTGCTCTTCCAGCTCTAATTTCATTATATGAAGTATTTAGATATTCAATTGCACCTTGCATTTTATTTTCATATTCTTTTAAATTTATCATTATTCCACCTCATCTGATATTAATGTTCCAATATGTTCACCATTAGCTGCTTTAACTAAATTTTTTGGAGTTTTAATTCCAAACATCATTATTGGTATATGGTTTTCCATACATAATGCTGCAGCTGTGGCATCTATTGCTTTTAAATCTTTATTTATTATTTCCAAATAACTAATTTTTTCAATTTTTTGTGCAGATACATCTTTATTTGGATCACCAGTATATAGTGCATCTACATTTTTAGCTAATAATACAAGTTCTGATTGTGTTTCTATTGCCTTTAAAGATGCTGCTGTATCTGTAGTAAAAAAGGGACTACCTGTTCCACATGCGTAGATAACAACTATCCCTTGTTCTAAACTTTCTATTGTTGTTTTTTGATTATATGGTTCAGCTATTTTTTCGATATCCATAGATGTTTGAATTCTTGCTCTTACACCTAATTTTTCTAAAACATCTTGCATTGCTAATGCATTTATTGCTGTTGCTAACATTCCCATATAGTCTGATGTAGCTCTAGTGATTTCTTCTCCTTCTCTACCTCTCCAGAAATTTCCACCACCAATTACAATTGAAATTTGTATTCCACTTTGATTTATTTCTTTAATCTCTTCACACATTCTTCCTAATATATCAAAGTCTATTCCTTTTCCTTCGTTACCAGCTAATGCACCACCACTTAGCTTTAATAATACTCTTTTATATTTCATAGCTATCTCCTTATCTTTTACATTGTTTTTATTATATAACTTGTAAGATGCTTTTTCAATCTAAAATCGTATTTTATAATAGAAATATAAATTAAAAAGTAATTTTCTTAATTTTGTATTCAACTATTCCAACAGGTGCTTCAACTTTAATTATATCACCTTGCTTATTTCCTAATAATGACTTACCTAATGGAGATATATTAGATATTTTATTTTCTAATACATCAGCTTCATCAGGACCAACAATTGTGTATTTTTGTTCAGTCTTGTCATTTACATTTGTAATATATACAGTAGATCCTATTTCAACCTTACCTGTATCTAATAATTCTTCACTAATTATTACAACATTTTTTATTTTTTCTTCTAATTCAGCTATTTTATTCTCATTAAATAACTGAGCAGATTTAGCTTCATCATATTCAGCATTTTCAGATAAATCTCCAAATTCTTTTGCTGTTTTAATTCTTTCTGCTATTTCTTCTCTTTTTTCAACTTTTAATTCTCTTAATTCCTCAAGTATTTTGTCATAACCTTCTTTTGTTAAATATACTTCAGTTCCCATGTTAACCTCCTATTTTGTGTAACTCCTTTTGTCTTTACACAGCTTTTTATTATATTTCTACCTTTTAAGTTAAAATAAGAAATATAACAAGTTATATCTCTTTTATTCCAACTATTTCTTTTATATTCAATTTATTTAAAAATCTATCCCTTTTCTAAAAAAATAGGGATAGACTTAGTATATATTATTTGAATAAAAATGCAAGTCTTTTTTAATGTTTTTTTACATATTTTTATATTA
>CAZLWI010000043.1:0-7841 GCA_964563525.1 uncultured Lachnospiraceae bacterium
CCACAACCTTGTTCTCCAGTAATTGATAGTATTCTTGCTCCTTTAACTAAGAATCTTAATATATCTATAACATCTTCTCTACCATCAAATAAAACAATTTGTTCTAATGTAGCTCTTTTAACATCAAACTTTCTAACAAAGAAAGCCCAAGTCTCAGAAAATGAAGGTCTTACAACAACAACTCTGGAACCATCCTTCATTTCATTAATCTTATAACCATTTGTATCTGACAATTGTCCTGGATTATTATATTTATATATATTTTGACATACTCTTTTTAATTCAGCTTCTGTTCCAAATGATAGAAAAGCAAGTCTAATTGAATTACCTTGGAAAAATATCCAAATTGAATCACAAGCTCTTGGTACTTTTTGTTCCATTGCTTGTTTTAAATAATCACTATCA
Organism: uncultured Lachnospiraceae bacterium; assembly: GCA_964563525.1. Taxonomy (GTDB): domain Bacteria; phylum Bacillota; class Clostridia; order TANB77; family CAG-508; genus CAZCCM01. Next base: position 406 of record CAZLWI010000043.1, read on the forward strand.
GTTTGTGCAACTTGTGATAAGAAACTCTCTGGTAAACCAGATACTCCACCTGAAACTCCATCTATATTCATATCTCTAACTTCATCAATTGAAGAATATCCCTTATACTTTTGATAAATTCTTTGAGTGACAATTGCTAATTTATCTTCAAAAGCTAAAGTTAAATTTTCTTTTTCATAGATTTGTTCTATTTCTTCTTCAGTTATAACATGTGTTGGTCTTGTTTCACCTTCAATATATTTTAAATCTGCTAAATTATATTTTTTAATAAATTCTGTTAAAGCTTCATAACCAAAGCTTTTCTTGTATTCATATAAAAGTATATCAAATTTATCTTGAGGAGTTAATCTAGAAGGCATATCAAAAGGTAAGACTTTAGATATATTTACATCATTTAATCCATATTCAGTGTATAGAAGATCAGAAATAAGTTCTTTAACATATTTTTTATCATTAACATCTCCATATGTACATCCTTTTAAAGCTTTTTTAAGCTCATATTTCTTGTTTTTTCTTCTTTCTAACTCTTCTTCTGATAGTCCAATATCATATAAATTAACTTTAGTAATTTCATCTAATCTCTGTTTAATATATTTAACTAAAACATCAACAGTATAAAGCTTATCTTCTACTGCGATATCCTCTTCTTCAGCACTATCTTTATTTTTCTTTAAGGCTCTGAATACAATTATTCCAAAACCTACCAAGATTACAAATATTAATGCTATATTAATAAATATGTTCATTTTTCTCCTCTTATAAAGTTTATTTAAAATTTATGTTTTCTAATTTTTAAAACTTAACTCCACCTTGTAATATATCTATTGTTAAAAAGTTAAGATCATTTATTGTTTCAGTTAGGTAGAAATTTCTTCCTTTTTCTCCTGATAATTTTGTCTGTATTAAGAAATTAGCTACATCTCCTTCTTGAGTTTTTTCCATTAACATTGTGTTATATGCAATTGAGCAAATCCCTTTTCCCCATTTTTGTCCTATATATCTAGCTACATTATCTGAATTATATTTTGAAAACTTATCTTCTCTAGTTAAAAGTGGAATAGTTTTTTCTTTAGGAAATAATTCATGTACTCCCCAAATTTTTCTAAAACTTTCAATATCTTTCATTATTTGTTCAAAACAGCAAACTATTATATCCGCTTGTTTTAATATAATTTGTGTAAATTCACTGTCTAGACCTTTTTCCAAATCTATATATACCAAGTCATAATATTTATTAGCTACAGATAATATTTCAGAATAATATTTAGCAACTCTTTCATATTCCTGTCTTTCATTTATTTTTAAAGCATCTAGAAAATCTAACCTTTGTGCAAAAACAGGTTTTGTAAAATTCCTAACTATTTCAGGAGATATTCTATTTGTAGCAACAGCCTGTATTAAACCTTCAACTCCAGATGAAATATCTACTTTACCTAAATTTAGTTGTTTATTAATATTTGATTGTTTTTTTTGTACAAATAATGCTTCACTCATATCATTTGTATTAAAATTCGAATCTATCATTAATATTTTATAATTCTTTTCAATAGCCATTTGAACAGCAGCAACTATCATAGATGTTGTTTGATTTGTTACTTTTTGTTCTTGACTCCAAAATGCTATTACTGCCATCTTCTCCTCTTTAGTTCTTTGCTTGAGCTCTAATAAATTTTTTAATAGCTCCTGCCATATTTGGTTCTATTGTTACACATAAATCCAAAAATGATCCAAGAAAATCTTTAGAAAATTTACTTAAAGTCATCCTATATTCTCTTTGGTTTTCATATATTATTGTTAAATCTCCATTATCGTATGGAAAGAATATACTAATATTCCCCCATGTAATATTGCAACTTTTGCACACATGATTAATATATTGTACATGATACGGAGTTATAGTTTTTGCAAATAATATCTTATTAACTATTTCTTTGTTTTGAAATTTTGATATTACTTCATAACCAATCTTTAAACTATATAAATCAAAACTTGTTGTTAAAAAAATTAAATCTTCCTGTGTTAATCTAAAAGTCTGTAATACATTATAATTATCTATATCTAAAAACATATAATCATATGAATCTTCAGTAAGAGACAAATGATTTACTAAATCTTCATATGATCTGAATCCAACTGCTAAATCTACTCCCTGTGTTGTAGTAATATATTGTTCTTTTGTATCATCAATTGCTGGAGTTATATATCTTGATTTTTGCATTTTAGTTGTATCAACAATTAATACTTTTTTCTTAAGATTAAAAAGTATTATTGCTATATATTGTATTAAATCAAGTTTATCAAAACCACCTATAAATGCTATTTTTTTCAAGTTGCCTCCATATTATCTATTTTACTCTATACTACACAGTTGGTTGCATCAATTCTTCTAAGTATTTTTCTCTTTTTGTGTTCATATTTGAAATTTCTTCTTTAACCCCTTCATAAACTCTTTCAATTCCATTTGCTGAAAGTGCTTTTGTTATTTCTGGATTAATTATAGTCTGTCGTAATCCTACTGTTTTATTATGTCTTGCTGCTAAAGCATTTTTAGCCATTTCTGTAATATTAGTATCTGATTTTATCAATTCCCAAACATCAGAACTTAATGGATAAGTTTGTGCAGCTGCTTTTTGTATTCCTGGATTAATATATGGAGCTACATATAGTTTAGTTCCTTGAACTAAATATGCCTCAACCATTGCATTATTAAAAGTTAATATTTCATCTTCTCTTAATTTTATCCAAATTGAATCATTATCTGCTTTTTCAACAATTTTCTTTGATAATACTATAAAGTCTTGTCCTCTTGGCATAGTTAATCTAACATCAATTACTGCTCCTGTTTCTAATCTTGAAGGTATCATTACCATATTAAGTTCATATAATCTAAGATCATGTGCATCTTTTTCTTCTTCCGAAATAAGCATTGATTTAGTAATAACTGTACCTTTAGGTATTCTAGTTTTTGATAAGATTTTTCTACCTTCTGGCTCTAAATCAGCTAATGTTGCTACTTCTGCTTCTGATAATGAAACAATGGTATTCTCCAATACTGTATTTGTAGAATTTACTTCTGAATAATCATTAATATCTACATTTGACACTAATAGCATCCTCTGTTTTGCTTTTTCAGCCTTCAATTTCGCATTAGTATTTCTCATTCCAACAACTAGAGCAACTATTATTACTAGTGCAACTAATACTGCAACTCCAAAACCTAAAATAAAAGAATTTCTAGTTCTTCTTTGCATAGGATTAACTGTCATTTTACCCTCCAATAATACATTTTAAAATGTATTTTTATATTCTAAAATATTATAAATTCTTATTATAAATCAACTTTATTTTATATAAATAATCCTTATTTTTCAATGTAATCAATCCAATGTAATATAAAAGTAATACAGTTTTTATACAATATTCAAAAGAAAAAACACATATATTTCTATATGTGTTTTAAGTTTAAATTATTATTTGTTTAAAAACTAAAATTAATCAGTTGTATAAGGAAGAACTGCTATATGTCTAGCTCTTTTAACAACTTTAGCAATTTCTCTTTGATGTTTTGCACATGTTCCAGTTGCTCTTCTTGGTAAAATCTTACCTTTTTCGTTTATAAATCTTTTTAATGTCTCTTCATCTTTATAGTCTAGAACATAGTTTTTTTCTTTGCATAATAGACAGATTTTTCTTCTCATTCTCTTAAATCTATAGTCATCTCTACCTTCTCTATTATCTCTATAGTTATTATCTCTGCTATCTCTATTGTCTCTTCTATATTCTCTCTTATTTTCTCTATTATCTTTATATTCTTCTCTTTTTGTTGATTTTTCTTCTCTTGTGTTTTCTACCTTTTCTTCTTTAACTGTTTCTACTTTATCTTCAATTTTAGTATCTTCGTTTTTAATTTCTTTAACTTCTTCTTTTTTTGTTTCTTCAGCCATAATATCCCCCATTACTATTATTCAACAAAAGTAAGGTCATCTTCAGTCTCATCAACATCTATTTTAAATTCATCTGAACTTAATTCTGAAAAATCTATATCTTTTTCTTCTTCTTTTTTAGATTTCTTTGTTGGTGTAGGAACTGTAGCTCCACCTTCGTCAAATGCTTTTTTGCTTTCTGCAAATTCTACTTCTTCTGCTACAACTTCTGTAACATATCTTTTTGTACCATCATTAGCTTCATAGTTTCTTGTTTGTAATCTTCCTGATAAAGCTATTTGCATACCTTTTTTAAAATACATTGATACAAATTCTGCTGTTTTATTCCATGTTATTACATTAATAAAATCTGCATCCTCTCCATCTTCTGTTTTAAATCTTTTTCTTACCGCTAAACTAAATGTAGCGAATATTGTATTATTTTGTGTATATCTTACTTCTGGATCTTTTGTTAATCTTCCTAACAAAATTACTTTATTCATATTTACCTCTTTCTTTTACTTTTAACTATTTTTCTTCTGCTTTTTCTTCTTGTTTTTCTTCTGATTTTTGTTCTGTTTTGTCTTTTTTCTTTTCTTCTTGTTCTTCTTCATCTAGTTTAATTACTAAAAACTTATAAACTTCATCTGAAATTCTATAATTTCTTTGTAATTCTTCAATAAAACTTGGCTCAGCTTCAAAAATAAATATAATATAGTATGCTTCTTTATCTTTATTGATTTCATAAGCTAATGTTTTTAAACCTGTGTTCTCTGCTGATAGTACTTTACCATGCTTATTAATTAATTTAGTAAATCTATCGATTAGTTTATTTAAAGCTTCTTCCTCTAGTTTTGGATCTACTATGATAACATTTTCATATTTATTCATTTCTTCCTCCTTTCGGTTCAAACTCATAATCTAATATGAGTAAGGACATTTTTTATTTTTTATGTATATTTTAATACATATTAAATACCTTTTGAGTCTTATAAATAATAACATTAAAGGCTTTTTTTGTCAATAACTAATGTTCTAATATTGCTCTTATTCTTCTTACTCCTTTTGATGATGCTTCTTCTTTAACAATTTTGAATTTACCTAATTCACCACTTCTTGTAGCATGTGGACCTCCACATATTTCTTTAGAATAATCACCAACACTATATACTTTAACTCTTTCATCATATTTATCAGTAAAGATTCCTATTGCTCCTTGTTTTTTAGCTTCTTCAAATGTTATTTCCTCAAAAAAAATTTCCATATCTTTTTTTATTATTTCATTAACTTTATCTTCTACTTTTTTTATTTGTTCATCTGTCATCTTTTCTGGATAAGAAAAATCAAATCTTAATCTTTCTTTAGTAATATTACTACCTCTTTGATAAACATCCTCTCCTAATACTTCTCTTAAAGCTTGATGTAATAGATGAGTAGCAGTATGTAGTAATCTTGTGTCTTCACTATCTTCTAAAAGACCTCCTGCAAATTTAGCTTCAGCTCCTTTTTTTGATTCTTCTTTATGTTCTTTTTCTCTCTTTAAAAATCCTTCTTTATCAACTTTTATATTTCTTTCATTTGCTAATTCTTCTGTTATTTCTATAGGGAAACCAAAAGTATCATAAAGTCTAAAAGCTATAATTCCTGATAATATATTTTCTTTGTTTTGTTCAACTTCATCTAATGCTTTATTTACTTCTTTTAAACCTTTGTTTAGAGTTCTAGAAAAAGTTTGTTCTTCTCTTTCTAATTCTAGTAATATATGTTCTTTATTTTTTTCAAGTTCAGGATATTCTTCACCATATTCTTTTATAACTATCTTAGCAATACTTGTTAAATCAGGTTTGTCTACACCTAACTTTTTAAATATTCTAATTATTCTTCTAATTAATCTTCTTAATACATAACCTTGATCTACATTAGATGGTACAAGTCCACCTTCTTCACCTAACAAGAATACAGATGCTCTAATATGATCAGCTATTATTCTAATACTTCTAGAATTTTCATCATCATAAACATATTTCTTACCTGTCATTTCTTCTATTTTATTTATTATTGGAATAAATAGTTCTGTTTCATAAATACTTTTAACTCCTGTTAACATTGTAAGCATTCTTTCAAATCCCATTCCTGTATCAACATTTTTTTCAGCCAATTCTTTTAAATTTCCTTTACCATCATTAAAATACTGTGTAAAAACATTATTCCAAATTTCTACCCAATTCTCATCTTCTGGATCATATTTTTTAGGTACTTCTCCTTCACCATTCCAACAGAATATTTCTGTATCAGGTCCTCCTATTCCCTTAGTATCAAACTTAGGCCACCAATTATCTTCTTCACCTAAATATCCTATTCTTTCATCAGGAATACCTAAACTTTTCCAAACTTCAACTGATTCATCATCTTTAGGTACATATTTATTTCCTTTAAAAACTGTAACTGCAAGTCTTTCTTTATCTATTTTTAATACATCTACTAAAAATTCATAACTCATTTTAATTGATTCTTCTTTAAAATAATCTCCTAAAGACCAATTTCCCATCATTTCAAAAAAAGTTAAATGTGTTAAATCTCCAACTTCATCAATATCATTTGTTCTAATACATTTTTGAACAGAAGTAAGTCTTTTACCTTTTGGATGCTTTTCTCCCATAAAGTATGGAACAAGAGGTTGCATTCCTGCTGTAGTAAATAATACTGATGCATCATTTTCAGGTATTAATGATGCTGATTTCAATTCAACATGATTTTTACTTATAAAAAAGTCTAAATATTTTCTTCTTAATTCTTTTGCTTTCATTATTCCTCCATCCATGTAGAATCTTTTTCTACTAAATCAATAAATAGTATTCCATTTAAATGATCAATTTCATGTGCAATAGCCTGAGCTAATAATCCTTCTGCTTTTAATTCTATTTTTTCACCTTTTTCGTTTAAAGCTTGAACTGTAATATTCATAGGTCTTTTTACCATTCCATATAAATTAGGAAAAGATAAACAGCCTTCATTTGTACATTGTTCTCCAGATTGTTCAACAATTACTGGATTTACAAATGCATACTTTTCCGTTTTTTTATCATCACTTAAATCAATTACTATAACTCTTCTTAGAATTCCAACTTGAGGAGCTGCAAGTCCAACTCCTTTATTAAGTGTCATTGTATCAAACATATCAGAAATAAGCTGTTTAATATTATCATCAACAACTTCTACTTCTCTTGATATTTTTCTTAATAAAGGATCTTCATCTAATCTAATTTTTCTAATTGCCATTGTTACTCCTTGGCTGGGATGGTAAGATTCGAACTTACGAATGTCAGAGTCAGAGTCTGATGCCTTACCACTTGGCTACATCCCAATATATTAATATTATACTAAATATTTAAGTTTTATACAATAATTTAGAATTTTAATTATAAAAATAAGCTTGATATAAATATCAAACTTATTTCTGGCAGGGCTGGTAAGATTCGAACTTACGCATGGTGGATTCAAAGTCCACTGCCT
>CAZLWI010000044.1:0-7709 GCA_964563525.1 uncultured Lachnospiraceae bacterium
AATGAAAATTAGTAATTAATCCATCTATACATTTAAATTTATATCCTGGATAAATAAAAATATCTGTATCCATACTACAAGGATGAACTCTTCCATCTTTGTTTGCAATTGTTTCTAATACTCTACAAGAAGTTGTTCCTACAGCAATTACTCTTTTCCCCTTATCTTTTGTATTATTAATTAATTTAGCATTTTCATCATCAATACTAAAATATTCTTTATGCATTATATGATCTTCAATATTTTCTTCTTTTACAGGCCTAAATGTCCCTATTCCAACATTTAGTGTCACATAAGCAATATTTACGCCTTTGTCTTTAACTTCTCTTAAAAGCTCTTCTGTGAAGTGTAGACCTGCAGTTGGAGCTGCTGATGAACCTTCAATTTTAGCATAAACAGTATTATATGAATTTTTGTCTTTTAATTCTTGGGTAATATATGGTGGTAGTGGCATTATTCCTATTTTCTCTAATATTTCATTAAAAATACCAGTATATTTAAATCTAATTTTTCTTGTTCCTGCTTCTAATATATCTAATATTTCACATTCTAAAATACTATCTTCTCTATTCGGAAAATATATTTTATGTCCAATTCTAATTTTATTTCCAGGTCTTACCATAGCTTCCCAAATATCTTTTTCCATTTCTTTTAATATCAATATTTCAACTTTTGCTCCTGTTTCTTTCTCTCCATATAGTCTTGCAGGAATAACTTTTGTATTGTTTAAAACTAAAGTATCCCCTGGATTTAAATATTCTATTATATTATTAAACTTTTTATGTTCAATTGATTTATTTTTTCTATTTAAAATCATAAGTCTAGATTCATCTCTTTTTTCATATGGTGTTTGTGCTATTAGAGACTCATCTAAACTATAATCAAAGTCTTTTACTTTCATTTTTAAGCTTTTGTCCTTCTTTTCTTTTACTTTTCTATATGCTATTATATCAATAGAATGATTGATTTACAATTTTAAAGGAGGAAATAATGACAAGTGTATTAGCAATAATATCTGAGTATAATCCATTTCATAATGGACATAAATTACATCTAGAAAGATCAAAAGAATTAACAGGTGCTGACTTTGTTATTTGTATAACTTCAGGTAATTTTATGCAAAGAGGTGAACCAGCGATTATTGATAAGTTTAAAAGAACTGAAATGGCTCTTAAAAATGGTGTTGATTTACTAATAGAACTTCCTACAGTTTTTGCTACATCTACTGCTGAAGTTTTTGCTACAGGTGCAATGAAAATTATTAAAGAACTTAGAATTGTAGACTATATTTCTTTTGGTAGTGAATCTGGTGAAATCTATAAATTAGAACAATTAGCAGATTTGTTTAATAATGAACCATCTGAATTTGTTGATGCTTTAAAATTAGAAATGGATAAAGGTATCTCATATCCTAAAGCTTTAGAAAATACTACTAGAGCATACTTTAATGATAAAGAAATGGGAGAAATGCTATCAACTCCTAATAATACTTTAGCTATAGAATATTTAAAAGCTATAAAAAATTTAAATTTAAAAATTAAACCTATTACAATTAAAAGAGATATTGTTGAAGATCAAGAATTAGATGATATTAAAGCTGGTATTACATCTGGATCTAATATTAGAAAACTAATATTAAATAATAGGAGATATGATTTTACTGTCCCATATGAGAGTTTTGAAATACTAGAAGAATTAAAAAAAGAAAACAAATTGGTTTCTGGCCTTAAACCTTTTGAAAATATATTAATATATAAGATAAGAGAATTATCAACAGAAATATTAAAAACATATCCTGATGTTATAGAAGGTTTAGAAAACAGAATAAAAGAAGCTGCACTTATATCAACTAATTATGAAGAACTATTGTCAAACATTAAATCTAAAAGATATACAGAAGCTAGAATTAAACGAATATTAACTCATATATTATTAGATATAACTCAAAATGATATAGATATTGCTTTAAAAACAAGACCATATATTAGAGTACTAGGCTTTAATAAAAAAGGTAGAGTAATTCTTTCTTCTTTAAAGAAAACAACAATTAAAAGAACTTGTACAGCTGTTAAAGAATTTGTTGAAGACAATATGAAAAATACAGATTTAATTAATATTTTCTTAAAAGATATATATGCTACAAATATATATAATATAGCTATAAACGAAAAAGCTAATACCGATTATACTAATAGAATACTTAGTCTGAAGTAAAATTAAAACAGAAAAATAACAATAAATTTAAACAATGTTTTCCATATATTAATATTATATAAACTAAATAAAAAGGCAGTTATACTGCCTTTTATCTTTATTTAAATATTTTATTTTATTTAATCAAATTTATTATTCCTTTTTAGGTCCAACTATTTTTCTTGGTTGATCTTTAGTTATATCTGATAATGCTCCTAATGATGCTAATGCTTTAGTTGCATCAAATGGAATAAATACTTTATTTGCTTCACCTTTTGAAGCTTCTGTTAATGTCTCTAAAGCTTTTAATTGAACTAATCTATCTGATGGTTTAGCATTCTCTATAGCTGCATACACTTCTCTTACTTTTAATGCTTCTGCTTCTGCTAACATTTTAATTGCTTCTGCATCTCCTTCTGCTCTTCTAACTTTAGCTTCTTTTTCTGCTTCTGCTTCTAAAATGGCAGATTCTTTTTTACCTTCAGCTATTGTAATTGAAGCTTGTCTTTGTCCTTCTGCTTCTAATTGTACAGCTCTTTTAGTTCTTTCTGCATTCATTTGTTTTTCCATTGATTCTTGCAATTCTTTTGGTATTTTAATTTCTTTAATTTCAACTTTTTCAACTTTACATCCCCAAGGATCTGTAGCTTCATCTAGAACTAATCTTAACCTATTATTAATTGAATCTCTAGATGAGAAAGTTTCATCTAATTCCATTTTACCAATAACATCTCTCATTGATGATACAGCTAAATTTTCAATTCCTGCTTTTAATGATTGTATTTCATATACAGCCATTTCTGGATTTGTTACTTGATAAAACACTACTGTATCAATAGCTATTGTAACATTATCTGCTGTAATAACTGCTTGTGGCATAATATCCATTATTTGTTTTTTTAATGATACAACTGCTCTTACATTATCTATAAAAGGTACTATTATAGTCAAACCTGCTGATGCTGTTTTATGATATTTACCTAATCTTTCAATAATATATACTTCTGATTGATTAACAATTTTAATTGATTTGTATGCAACAAAAGCTATTATTGCAATTATTACTACTCCTACTATCCATTCCATTTTTTAAATTCTCCTTTTAAATTTTTTCTTTTTATATATTTTTCCTTTGTTATAGTTCTGTAATTCTTTCAACTACCACTTTTACTCCATCAACTTCTCTAACAATAATTACTTCTCCTACTTCTATTGTCTCATTTTTTGTTACAGCTGTCCATGTACTTCCACCAATTTTAACAACTCCAAATTTAAGTTCAGATACTTCTTGAATAACAGTACCTGTTTTCCCGATTACTGTATTAACATTAAAAGATCTACCACTACCTTCTCTATTCCTTATTTTATCACTAAACTTCTTAGTAAAAAATATTAAAATTGTTGAAACTATTCCAAAAACAAGTAATTGAATAAATGGATTATCAACAAAAATACTTACAATACTTGCAGCAACAGCTCCAACAGAAAACCAAAACACAAGAAAACCTTGAGTAAAGATTTCAACTATCAAAAGTACTCCAGCAAATATTAGCCATTTCCACCACATAATCCACCTCTTTTATATAATTATTATATCATAAATTAAAATATTATTAAACAAAAGAGAAGAAAAATCTTCTCTTTAAATTTATTTTAACATTATTTATATTTAACTATTCTTTCCATTCTGGAGGTATAGAAGTATAATTTGAAAGCTTCAAACATGATGCAAAACAAAGTGTTGAATCTGTTATATCCGATCTTGACCAAAGTGATGGAGCATTTCCAGTTAATTCTGTACAAGATCTAAATGTTTCAGCAAAATTAGTTGCTTTTAAACAATTATCAAAAAGTGTTATTGGTAAAACTTCAGTTATATTAATATTACTAAAAGTCCCCACAAATCTTTCTACATTTAGCAATTATTAAATAATCCCTTTGGTATTGAACCTGTCAAATTAAAACACATTGTAAATAAACTATTAAATTCTGTTACTTTGGTACAATTTGCAAATATATTTTTAGGTATTGAACCTGATATTTCAGAAAAGCGAAAAAGACCATCAAAACTTGTTACTTCAGTAAAGCTATTTCTACTTGGTGAGGGAATTGTTCCAGAAATACTTTGTCCTAATGTTTCAAATTTTGTAAATTTATTCTCACCCCAATATATTAATTCATGTATAGGAAAACTACTTATTCCACCAAATGTACTTTCTCCTTGTACTTCTCCAATAATTTGGATTTCATATGTTCCTGGTGTTGAATATAATTCACTTGGATTTTGTCCTAATACTGGTGAAATTACACTTGGATTATTAATGGCATCCCATTTTACTTGTAATCCATTAGCATTACTTATTGGAAGACTTACATTTTGATTTGCTGAAGTAGTCTTAATTGTAAATGTCATATTTTTAAGTGCCACATTTTCACTTGAATCTGGTAATTCTTTTATTGCATCAGCAATTTTCTTGCCTTCTAATGATCCATCCATTATATTTAAATAATATGTATATGGTTTTTCTGTATTATTTGTTTTTCCTAGTTTTAATGTTCTTGTTTGAGCTTCATATTCATCATCACTTTCAATAAATAATCCTTCATTTTTTAGTCTTTGAATAAAGTCTAGCTCTAATTCACCAGCTTTTTCTTGTTCAAATGACATATATAATGAATTTTCTCTTACTTCAACTTTATCTTTTATAGTAGCATATCTTTGATCCAATTTAGATGCTTTTGCTTTTTCAATAATACCATCTGGACCTAATGTAACAGCTATAGTTATTGATGCTAATATTAATAATACAATTATTGTTACTACTAATGCTATTAATGATATTCCCTTTTTATTCATATATTCCTACTCTTATCTCTTTTTCCAGTCATTAACTTTAATATCCTGATATTGAGATAATACTTTCATATATTTAGTATATTCTTCTTCCCATAATGTATTTGGTACTTTATTAAATGCTGAGAATACTTTTTCTGCTTCTTTAACAAAAACTAATTGTTCATTAGGTGGTAATTTTTCATATAGTGTAGAGAATTTATATAGTTTATGTAATGTTTCATGTGCTTTTACAAATGACCAAAAATCTTTAACTTCCATACCTGCAGCTTTAATCTGCATATACCCCATGAATAACAAAGAAAGTATAATACTTACTAAAATTAATATAATTATTACAAAAAATGCTCCCATATTTATTCTTTCTTTCTTAACTATTCATCAGGTAATCTATTTTTATGTCCTTTATCAAAAATAGCTGGACCTTTTTTACCTAATATCTCTCTTTCTCTTTTTCTTCTTTCTTTATCTCTTTTCTTTTGTTCTTTAATATACAGTTTTTCTTGTGCTTTCCTTAATTTCTCTTGTTTCTTATCTTCTTTATTTAAATTTTCATGTTTTTCTTTCTTCTTTTTTGTTGTTTGAGCAATTGCTTCATCAACAGTTAACACTCTCTCAAAATTAACAACATTCTTAGAACTTAAATTTTCTCTTTTTTCATATTTAACTTCTTTTTTAATATCTAATGTATCTTTTATCCTATCATATCTTTCAATAATTTTTTTATCCTGTTTTAAAACTGGATTACATCCTAACAATTCTCTTCTCCAAATTAGATGTCTTTCATATGAATTAAAAGGATATGTATTTAAATCTTCATATGAATACATTATTTTACATGCTTCATCATCTATTAATATTGTTATATTAGTCCAATTCTTATTATATTCTTTTAGATAAATATTTTTTAATATCTTTATTTGATTATATATTCCTGATAATAAATCTAAATACTCATTCTCTTTGATATCAAATAACTTAGGAATTTCATAACAATTAACTGGCTCTTCTTTTGTAATTGACTTTGGTATGTAATAAAAGAAGAGTTCACCAGACATGTTTTTATCAACAGTTGCATATAATGCAATTTTAACCCATTTCTCTGGTATCATATAGAATAATTGTTTTTGAATATCTATATATGTCTTACTTTCCATTATTATTTAATACATTTCCTTTATCTTTTAACAAGGCTATTAGCTGTCATTTCCTGAGGTTTTTCTAAGCCCATAATATCTAACATTGTTGGAGCTAAATCTGCTAAAACTCCACTATTAATATCAGAATTATAATTTACTAATATTATTGGAACAGGATTTGTAGTATGAGCTGTATAAGGTTCACCTGTCTCGTAATTTATCATTTGTTCAGAATTACCATGATCTGCTGTTATTAAAAGAATTCCATCAACTTCTATTATTGCTTCTACAACTCTTTTAATACATTCATCAATTGTTTCTAAAGCAGAAATAGTTGCACTTAAATTACCAGTATGTCCTACCATATCTGGATTAGCATAATTTAATATTATAGAATCATATTTATTTAATTTTATAGCTTCAACCACTTTATCTGTTACTTCAATAGCACTCATTTCAGGTTGCATATCATATGTTGGTATTTTAGGTGAATTAACTAATATTCTATCTTCACCAGGATATACTTCTTCTCTTCCACCATTAAAGAAAAAAGTAACATGTGCATACTTTTCTGTTTCTGCTATACGAAGTTGTTTTAAACCTTTTTTAGCAATATATTCACCAAAACCATTTACTATATTATCTGTTTTATAAGCTATTTTTACATTTTTAATATTAGAATCATATTCTGTCATAGTCACAAAATTAGTATAAATCTTTCTAGTTTCAAATTCATTAAAATTAGAATCAACAATTGCTCTTGTTAACTCTCTAGCTCTATCTGGTCTAAAATTAAAGAAAATAACTGAATCTCCATCTTCTAATGTAGTAATTGGTTTATCATTTTCTGTAATTACAGTTGGAACTATAAATTCATCATAGATTTCTTGACGATATGATTCTTCTATAGCAATTTGTAAATTAGTGCTCTGTTTCCCCTGTCCTTCTACTATAGCCCTATATGCTAGCTCTATTCTATCCCAACGATTATCTCTATCCATTGCATAATATCTACCAGAAATAGTTGCTATTCTTCCAACTTGTTTATCTTTAATTATATCTTCTAAATCTTGTATAAACTTTAAACCTGAAGTAGGTGATGTATCTCTTCCATCTGTGAAAGCATGAATAAATACTTTATCTTGATCTAATCCTTTTCTTTTAGCAAGTTCCAATATTGCATTTAGATGTCTAATATGACTATGAACTCCACCATCAGATACTAATCCCATAATATGTAATGCTTTATTATTGTTTTTTGCATTTTCTATTGTTTCAACTAAAATAGGATTAAGGAAAAAGTCTCCTAAATCAATATCTTTATTAATTCTTAGTAAATCTTGATAAACAATTCTTCCAGCACCTATATTTGTATGTCCAACCTCAGAATTTCCCATTTGACCTTCAGGAAGACCTACTTTCTCTCCTGATGTATATAATATATTATTTGGATATTTTTCTAATAACTTATTATAAAAAGACATATTAGCCATTTTAACTGCATTAGCTTCTTCATTTGCATT
>CAZLWI010000045.1:0-7484 GCA_964563525.1 uncultured Lachnospiraceae bacterium
TGGTGTATTATCAAATAAGCCTGATGGGATAGAGCCTGTTAAACCACTACAATAAAAAAAAGTTCTTTGAAAGGTAGTAACATTTGGGGTATTAGCAAATAAGCCTGATGGGATAGAGCCTGTTAAACCCTCACAATAATAAAAAGTTGCATAAAAACTCTTTGTTTTATTGAAACTATTTTTTGTTGGTAAAATTATTGTACCTGAAAGATTTCTACCGAAAGAATCAAATCCATAAAAACCATTCTCACCCCAAGCTTTTAGTTGTATTATATTTACATTTGTATAAGCTGTAGTTCTTTTACCAAAAGTAACATTCGGTTTTGCTATACCTCTTATTTGTACTTCATACTCTCCTGCTGTTGGATAAATATGAGTTGGATCTTCTCCTGATACAGGACTGTATATTGTTGAATTGTTAGAATCCCAATTTATGCTTAATCCACTTGCATCACTTATTGGTATTGTAACAGTTTCATTTGCGGTTGTTGTTTTTACAGTTAATACCATATTAGTTGTTTCATAAATATTAGCATATTCTTCATCTAATTCTTCTAATGTAAATACTTCTTTATCTCCTACTTTTACACCTATTGTTGAAAATACTATATTTCTTTCAAAATTTATCCAAAAACCATATTTAGTATTAGGTATTCCCATTATTTTTTTAGTATCTGCTGTATCAACTTTGTAGTATTTTAATTCTGTCATTTCTGCTGGTGTTAATCCTAGTTTTGTTTGAATAAGATTAATAGCTTCTTGTGATACTCCATCTTGTGATGGTAATATTGGTAATATTACAGGAGCAACAAATGAAGGATATAATCTTCTGAATGTTTGATCAAAAGTTTCGCCTTCTTCTTTTTTTGTTTTTACTTCTTCATTTATAACTTCTACTTTTTCTCTTACTACTCTAGAAGTTACTTCATAAGTTTCTTTTTTAGCTAATCCTGCAATTCCTGCAACTGTTCCAACAACTGCTGCACCTAAAATAATCATAACTAGTATAGTTATAGAAAGTGCTATCATTGTTATACCTTTTTTTTGCATATTTACCTCTATTTAATATATATTAGAATTTATCTTCATATAATTGAATAATATATTCTTCTAAATTAAATTTCTTATGTGTTTCTACATTTTTGAATTTTCTACCAAATGTATTTACTGTAATACTTTTAATTTTAACAAAATCTTTAAATTCATTTAAATCAACTTTATCTTCTTTTGTTTCAGGTTCAAATCTTAATTTTCTTTCTGCAAGTTTATCTATTATATCTTGACCTTCAATTACCTTACCAAAAGCTGTATAATTTCCATTCATTCCAGGTGCATCATCTATTAATATTTTAAACATTGGAGTACCAGCATTATATGAATAATGTTGTATTTTATCTAATATTTTAGAATAATCTGCTCTAACTAATGACAAAACATATTTCTCATGTTTAATATCATTTGTTTTAAAATTATTATTTTCAAACTCACCATCAATTTCATAATCATAATCCAAATCAGAATCTTTTTCTATTGTTTTATCTATTAAGGAAAGTTTAGCAGTAAGTTCTTGACCTTTTTTACCTCTACCAAAATGCAAAGAAACTGCATCTTTACCATAAACAACTGTATCATTATATAATCCTTCTTCAGCTAATCTAACAAAACTTGCTACTGTATTTGGAGCTTTTGAAGGTTCTAATTCTACCTTTATCGTCCCATATTCTTCTAATTCGATTGTCGCAACTGGATTTTTATATAATATTGAAAATTTTTCATTAAGAATAAATAATATTAAACCTATTAAAGCTACAAGCATTACAAACATAACAAA
This sequence comes from uncultured Lachnospiraceae bacterium, assembly GCA_964563525.1. Taxonomy (GTDB): domain Bacteria; phylum Bacillota; class Clostridia; order TANB77; family CAG-508; genus CAZCCM01. The sequence goes on from CAZLWI010000045.1 coordinate 1,832, forward strand.
ATATATAAATATATATTTCCCACGATGAGATTTATGTGTTACTTCATCATCTTTTTTAATATTATCTTTTCTGTTTTCTTTAATATTTTTATTTTTTTCTTTTTCTTTTCTTTGTTTTTTTAATTCTTTTTCTTCTTCTAATTTCATTTTCTTATTTTCTTTTGAAATGTCTTTTTTGTCTAATTTCTTATCCTTTTTATTATTTTTAGGCATAATTATCTCCTTTTAATTTATATAAATTATTATATACTATTTGTTTTTAAATTTCTATATATTTATTAAGAGTTGTTGAATAAATTAATATTTTTTCTACTTCTTTATTCATAGCTTTTTCTAAAGCTGCTTTATATACTTGCATTTGTACTGTATATCTTTTCCTTAAATCTTCTTCACCTGTATTTTCATCAACATAGTCCGTTTTATAGTCTAGTATTCTTATTTTATTATCAGCAGTAATATAGTATAAGTCGATCATTCCTTGAACTAATATTGATTCTTCTACGTTTTCTTGCTTATTTTCTAACAAATTCTTATTTTGTTTTTCTAAAATATTATATAATTCTTGAATTGTAAATTTAGAAATAAATTGTTTTTCTTTTTCTATTTTAGAATCTTTAATAATTAAATATTCATCTGTATTAATAAACTGGAGAATGTTATTTAAATCAATATGTTCTGCCTCTTCTGTTTGTATGATTTCATTTTTTACCAAATTGTCTAATTCTAGTTTTAATTCTTCTAAAGTGTAATTTTTAGTAAATGGTAATTTTTCTAAAAAATAATGATTTAATGTTCCTATATCTGCCCTAGTAAACTCTTTACTTTTCATAAACTTAGGTTTTGACATATTAACTTTTCTTATATCTTCTTGTATGTCTTTTTCTACATTCATATCAATTCTACTAGCAGCTACTTTTGTTTGCAATAAATATTGATTAGGATAAACAAAATCTAAATCAGTTAAAATTTTATCAACTTTACTAATTAACTCTTTATTAAACTCATTTATATTTATTTTAAGTATCTCTCTACTAATATCTTCTTTAGATAATTCAAAATCATATATACTTGTTAATTTTAAATTTGAACTTCTAAGTCCAATACTCTCAGCAAACATTATCCAATCTAAAAAAGATATATTTTTCTTCAATATATGTGGTGATATCATATATCTTATTTCATCTTCACTTCTAATTGTGTACATTTCTGCTAAGTCTTTGATATCTTTAACATATTTGTCTGCATCATTAATTGTTCCTGTTATTATTAATTTCTCTCTAGCACGAGTTAAAGCTACATATAGTACTCTCATTTCCTCAGCAATTATTTCTTCTTTTGTTTTTATTTTAATTGCTTCTTTAATTAGTGTATTATATTTTATTCTTTTTTTAGAATCTATATAGTCAATTCCAACTCCATTGTTAAGATTTAATAATATATTTTCATTTAAATCTTGAGTGTTTATTTTTTTATTTGCATTACTTAAAAATACTATAGGAAACTCTAAACCTTTTGAAGAATGAATTGTCATTATTCTTACAACATTTTCTTTTTCACCTATAATATTAGCAGAAGCAATATCTGTGTTATTTACTTTCAATTTCTTTAAATACTGTATAAATCTATATAATCCTAGATTACCTAAAGATTCATATTCCTCTGCTCTTCTTAAAAATAATTTTAAATTAGCTTTCTTTAATTCACCATTATTTTCTAATGAAATATAGTTAATATATCCAGAATCTATTAATATCTTATTTAACATCTCAGTTATACCTAGATACTTTTCTGTGTTTTTCAAATCTTCTAAGAATAATACAAATCTAGTTGTTTTTTCATCTTTGTATTTTTTATTGTATTCTAATAAAGCATTATACATTGATGTTCTTTTATTTATATTTCTTATTTTAGTAATTTCGTTTAAAGAAAAACCTCCAAAAAATGATCTTAAAACAGCTACGAAATCGATATCTGAGGCAGGATTGTCAATTATATTAATTAAAGAAACTACTAATGAAATTTCAATAGACTCAAAAAAGTCTGATGAAGAATCAGCATATACTGGTATACCTTTTTCATATAATTGTTTTTCTATAATATCAGACTTATTTTTAGATGATCTTAATAGTATTACTATATCTCTATATTCAATATCTCTTTTACCTAAAGTTTTATCAGTAATTTGAAATTTAGAATCAATTAATTCTTTAATTTTATCTGCAATATAGTATGATTCAATTTCTAGGTTTTCAATATCTTCTAATATTTCATCATCTTCAGCATCATCTACATTTGTATCTTCAAATTCTTCTATATTTTGATCTCTATTTATCTTTTCTTTAGAAATTATATCTATATCTGTTGTAATAAAAGTATCATCATAATCTGCAGAATAGTTTAAATACTCTTTTTTTGTATAATCAATCTCTCCTAACTCTTTTGACATAATTGCAGAAAATAGGTCATTACAGAAATCAATTATATTTTCTCTAGATCTAAAATTTTGATATAGTAATATTTTAGTTCCAACATTTATATTAGTATTATTATCTTTATTGTTTTTACTATCTTTATCAATATATTTGTTGTATTTTTCTAAAAATATATCTGGATTAGCATTTCTAAATTTATAAATACTTTGTTTTAAGTCTCCAACCCTAAATACATTTTCTTTTGATATTGACCATATTATTAATTCTTGCATTAAATTTATGTCTTGATATTCATCAACTTGAATTTCAATATATTTATTAGAGATTTGTTTGGCAATATCTGTTCTAGTATATTCACCATCTTTATCTATTACTAATAGTTTTAATGCTAGTTTTTCTAAATCAGCAAAGTCTAATATGTTTTTATTTTGTTTTAGTTCATTATATTTAATTTCTAATTTAATTGTTAAATCAAATAGTTTCTTTATAATTGGAACCATCTCTAGATTGTCTTTCATTATACTGTCAGTTTCTTCTCTAATATAGTTAGTTCTGATTATTTTAATATTCTCTCTAATTATTCCTCTTTTATCTCTAGCAATATTTTTAGCTTCATTAGTTATTTTTTTATCTGTCGGCCACTTAAGAAAACTAATTTCTGAAAGATAATTATATAGTTCATCCCATTTATTTATTTTTAATATTTTTTCTAAAATACTTATATCTTCATAAACTATATCTTTAAATTTCTCTAATTCAAAATCTTTCGATAATTCTTTTATTTGATTTTCTAAAATTATTATACTTGATTTAATTATTTCTTTTGTTTCTTTAATTAAAATACTACCATATTTTGTTTTAGAATAATCATCTACATTAACCGAAATATCATTTAAAGCTACATTTATCCAGTCTTCATTAAAAGGAACAGAATCTAAAAACTTATATATTCTTAAAATTTCATTCCTTAAACCTTCATCATCTCTATATTCGGAATAAATATTTAAAAGATCAATAAATACATCTTCCTTTGTTATATATTCCTCTTCTAATACTTCATCTAAAGCTTGTTGTTTTAGTATTTCTAATTCTTCTACTTGTCCAATTATTACATCAGAAGATAAATTCAAATTAAAAAAATTTTCTTTTATTATATTAAAACAAAAAGAATGAATTGTTGAGATATTAGCTTTAGGTAGTAATCTAATCTGTCTTTTAATATCATCATTCTCATTCTTTTCTAATTCATTATATAGTGATTTTAATATTCTTTCTTTCATTTCACTTGCAGCTGCATTAGTAAATGTAATTGCAAGTATTCTATTTATATCAATTTTATCATCTATTATTTTTCTAATATTTCTTTCAACTAATACAGCAGTTTTTCCAGAACCAGCTGCTGCTGCTACTAGAATGTCTCCCTTTTCATTTATTGCTTCTTCCTGCTTTTTAGTCCATTTCATTATTATTCCTTATTACTTATTTCTTAAATCTTGTTTTATTGCTCTTTCTATTTTTCTTTTATCTGCTCTTTTAGCCATATCCTCTCTTTTATCATAAAGTTTTTTACCTTTACCTAAACCTATTTCAACTTTAACTAAATGTTTATCAAAAAAGAGTATTATTGGTAGTAATGATAATTTCTTTTCCTGTACTTTTTGTCTTATTTTTAATATCTCTGATTTATTTAATAATAGTTTTCTATTTCTATATGGATCAATATTAATATCAGTTCTCTTATCATATGGTTTAATATGCATATTAAGTAACCATACTTCATTATTTTTAATAATACAGTATGTGTCTTTAAGATTGACATTGCCTTGTCTTATTGACTTAACTTCAGATCCTTCTAATACTATTCCTACTTTATATGTTTCAACAATTTCATAGTTTCGTCTAGAATTAGGATTCTTTGCTATTATTTTCATTTTTTACCTTTAATACTATGGTTTTTTATATCTTTGTATTTATATATTTATTATTTTTTTGTATTATTATATTCGTTATATTTTTTTATTGATTTTTAATAAAATAGTAACTCCTAATATTATTAATACAATATTTAAAGAAATTAATACTATAATTAATAAATTGGTTAAATTTAATGCTTCATCAGATGCACTCATTTTAATTGCATCAACACTTGATACATTTGTTGTTGTAGTTACAGGTACATCTACATTTTCAGTTGCAAAAACATTATTCATTATTGGAAAAACTACAGTAAATATTGATATTACTGTAATTATTAAAAATATTGTTTTTAATAATTTATTTGATTTATTCTTTAGTTTCATTAATATTCTCCTTTATTAAATCCCAAATTTCATTTGTATATATTTTATCAACACTTGAGAAAACAAATATTGGACTATATGAGATCCCAAGTATTTCTTTAAATTCATCTATTTTAGATTGTAATTTAGTTTTAGCTATCTTATCTGCTTTATTTAAAACAATAGCAAATGGAATATTATTTGATAATATGTATTTATACATTATTATATCGTCTTTTGTTGGATTATGTCTTATATCTAATACTAATATTATTAATGATATATGTTTTCTTATTTTAAAATATTCATTAATGTATCCTGCTACTTTTGTTTCTTCAGTTTTACTCATCTTACTATAACCATAACCAGGCATATCAACAAAATACATTTTTTCATCAATATTATAGAAGTTTATTAATCTTGTTTTACCAGGTTCTGAACTAGTTTTAGCAAGATTTTTTCTATTTAACATAGTATTAATAAATGAAGATTTACCAACATTAGATTTACCAACTAAAATTACCTCAGGTAAATCATCTTTTGGATAATTCTCTGGCTTTACTGCTGATATATAAAATTTAGCATTATTTATATTAATATTCATTTTATTACTTTCTTTTATTTTTTAGGTTCTATTCTTGTCAAACCACCCATATATGGTTGAAGAGCTTTTGCTATATTTACTGAACCATCTTCATTATAGTTGTTTTCTAAATATGCAATTAACATTCTAGGTGGAGCAACAACTGTATTATTTAATGTATGTGGCAAATAGTTTTCCTTATCACCTTTAACTCTTATTTTTAATCTTCTTGATTGAGCATCTGTTAAATTAGAACAACTTCCTAATTCACCAGCATATTTATTTTGTCTTGGACTCCAAGCTTCAACATCAATACCTTTAGCTTTAAGATCTGCTAAATCTCCCGAACAAGATTCAAA
>CAZLWI010000046.1:0-7453 GCA_964563525.1 uncultured Lachnospiraceae bacterium
GTTCTATACTTTAATTTTCCTAGTAGTTTAATCATTTCTGGTGGTAATTTAGCAACCCCTGTTTCCAACATTGCTCTTTCACCTTCTTCTTGGATAGTTTCTTCAACTTGTAACATAGCTTTATCTACTAATTCTTCAATCTTTGAAGGATGAATTCTACCATCTTCTATTAAGCTTTCTAATGCTAATCTTGCTATTTCTCTCCTAATTGGATCAAATGCAGATACAGTTATAGATTCTGGAGTATCATCAATAATAAATTGTGCACCTGTTAAAGTCTCTAAAGTTTTAATATTTCTTCCTTCTCTTCCAATAATTCTACCTTTCATATCATCATTTGGAAGACTTACTACTGAAATAGTTGTTTCTGAAGTATGATCTGCTGCACATTTTTGAATTGCTTGTGAAATTACTTCTTTTGCTTCCTTTTCTGCACTTGATTTAATTTCATCTTTTTGTTCTTGAATAATCTTTGCTTTTTGTGTTGTTAACTCTTTTTCTAATTCTGCTAAAATTAATGTCTTCGCCTCTTCTCTAGTTAATTGTGATATTTTAAGAAGTGCTTCTTTTTTCTGTTTCTCTAAGTCTCCTAATTCCTGTTCTTTTGTTAATAATTCATTTTCGAAATTGTATAATTCTTTTTCTTTTCTTTCTTGTCTTTCTTCTTTTCTATCAATTTGTTCTTCTTTCTGAATTATTCTTCTTTCTTGTATACTTACTTCTTTTCTTCTTTCTTTTACTTCTTCATCAGCCATTTTTTTGATATTTAATGCTTCTTCTCTTGCCTTTATTACTTCACTTTTATAATAATTCTCTGCTTCATTATGTGCTCTCTCTAATATCTCTTTTGCTTTACTCTCAGCAGTCTTTTTCCTAATCTTTATTATTAGCTGATAAATTAACATACCTAAAGGTATAAATATTATTGCTGAAACTAAGAAAGTAAGTACTAATTTTAATGCTTCATTCATTTCTTTTCCCCTTTATATAATTTTCAATGTTCTAAATAGTAAACTATATTGTTTCTCAATCATTTGTCTAACTATTTTATTATCTATTATCAGTTTAATTATTCGTATTTTTTTAAATAATCTTCTGTTAATATCTATACAGAGTATACTATATTTTATTGTTTTTATCAAATAGAAAAAGTGATTTAAACAATATTAAAATATGTTTGAAATATATTATATATTTTGTTTGTATTAGATTAAGAAGATCTTAAAGAAATTAAAACAAAAAAATAGCAACTAAATATTATCATTTATATTGCTATTTTATATTATTTTTTTGTTTAATCTTTTATTCTAAAAAACAATTATCTTTCTAACTCTTCTGCCTTTTCTCTAGTTAATTCTGCATCAACTAAAAGTCTTTTCATTCCATTCTTTAAGCTTCTGTCTAAATTGTCTTTAGGTCTTTGATGTAAAGCTGTACTAATAATTTCTTTAATACTTTTTTCATTTCTTTGATAATATTTTTTTACTTCTTCGATAGTATCAAATACTATTGTTTCTGTAGCTATTGTATTACCATCTTTATCTCTGTCATGTTCTGGTCCAGTTAGTTCTGCTAATTCATTTAATCTTAATAACATATAGTTGATTTCTCCAAAACTAGCATTTTCTGAATTTTCCAATGTCTCAACTCTTGAAATAAAAGGATATTGAGTATCTCTAGTAATATTGATTTCTCTTTTTAAAAATGGTCTTTCATTTTTTTCTACATAAGAAAGGGTTCTTTTATCCATAATTATTCCATCAGAGTTATATTTTTCTGTTGTTTCACTTCTTCTTACTTCTTTAGGTCTTTCCAAAAACATATTAATTTTACTAAATTTACTTTTTACGGCTACTTCTTTTTCTAAAGGCATAAACATTGAATCTCTATATACATTTGAAGCAAAAGCAATATTATTTTTATTACCAGCCATTTTCATTTTTTGAATTCTTACAAAACCTGTTTCATTATCTACATCCATACCATAATATTCATTTTGTTTGTCAAAATCTCCTATTGCTCTATATATTTTAAGTCTTTCTGGCATTGTTAAAAATTCATTGATTTCAAAATTCATTTTATCAAGATGATTTTTCAAAAGTTCAAAAGATCTAGGATTCTCAACAATTAATCTATCTACTTTTAATTCTTCTAAAATTATTAATGTTAATTCATTTTTTTCATCATTTGTTAATAAATTATTATCTCTTTTTTCTAATAATTCTTGTTTCATTTGTACTCTTTTCTCATCTTTTTTTACCATATTGTTAACTCCTTTAAAAATTATATTTATATTATACCACAAAAATCTTTCAAACTCAAGCATTTGTACATTTTTCTATGTTTTCTTTTTTAGTAAATAAGTCTTTAAACTTGTCTTTAATACCCATTTAAACATACTCCTTTTTCAAAAAATGTAGTTTTATTATAGCACAAAAAAGTGACTGCTTCAACTTCACAATCACCATTTTAAATATCTTTTTATTATAATTTATTTACTTTTAAAAACACCTTATAACCTTAATATAAGACAATTTACTTATTCGTTAATATTTTCAATCTTATTTTTCATCTCATTTAATTTTTCAACAATTGCTTCAATTTCTTCTTTTCTTAATTCACCTTTTAAGACATTTTCTTTTAATTCTGCTACTATTCTATCAGCTCTTGTTAATACTCTGTCAATTGAATCAACTTTGTCTATTTGTTTTAGTTTTATTCTTTTCAATTTTAAATGTTCTGATACTTCTACTGGTTCTACACCTTTATTTAATATAAATGAATCTCCAAAAGATGGAATATATGCTTTTATATTAAATTTTTCTTCAATATTATGTTGAAATGTTTCTATAGCATCCTCTTCACCATGTATTAGAAATATATTCTTTGGTTTTTCACTGAATTGGTTAATAAATTCTAAAAGAAATTCTTGGTCTGCATGGCCTGAATATGCCTCTATATATTCTATATCAGCATTAACCGCAAATTCCTCACCAAATATTTTAACCTTTTTTTCTCCATTTACTATACTATATCCTAAAGTCCCTGGTGCCTGATAACCAACAAATAGTATTGTGTTTTTAGGATTCCATAAATTATGTTTTAAATGATGCTTAATTCTTCCTACATCACACATTCCTGAAGCTGATATTATCACTATTGGATCTTTTGTTTCGTTTAAAGCTTTAGAATCATCAGCTGTTTGACTGAAGTTTAATCCTTTAAACTCTAAAGGATTATCACCAGACAAAATATATTTTTGAACTTCTTCTCCAAATAATTCAGTATTATTTTTAAATATTTCAGTTGCTGATATGGCAAGGGGACTATCTACATATACTTTAGCATTTAATAATTCCTCATATTGTTCTTTAAAGACTTTTAATTCTTCCTCATTCATATTATCTTTAATTTTATTTATTTCATAAAGTATTTCCTGTGTTCTTCCAACTGCGAAAGAAGGTATGATAACATTTCCTCCTCTTTTTAAAGTTCTAGATACTATTTCTACAAACATTTGTGCTTTCTCATCATTTCTATCATGTTTTCTATTACCATATGTTGATTCAATAATTAAATAATCTGCTTTATCTATAAATTGTAGTTTATCTAATAATGTAATTTGATTATTCCCAATATCTCCTGAAAAAACTATTTTTTCTTCTTTACCATCTTCTGTAATCCATAATTCAACTATAGCTGAGCCTAACATATGTCCAGCATCTTTAAATCTTACTTTAATATTTTCATCAATATTATATATCTCATCATATTGAGTCTTTTTAAATAATACTAAAGAATTAACTGCATCCTTTGCTGTATATAATGGTTCTAATAGAGATTTTCCTTCTCTTTTTCTTTTTTTATTTACCCAAGCATTTTCTTGTTCTTGTATATATCCACTATCTGCAAGCATAATACTACATAGATCAACAGTTGCCTTTGTTGCAAATATTGGTCCGACGAAAACCTTCATTATATAATTTTGGTATTCTACCTGAATGATCAATATGTGCATGTGTTAATATCATAAAATCAATTTTTTTAGGATTATACATAAAATCATCGAAATTCTTTTCTTCTTCTATTTCTTTCCCCTGTATCAATCCACAATCAACTAAAAACCTCTTATTATTTGCTTCAACTAAAAAATTAGCTCCTGTTACTGTTCTAGTTGCACCTAAAAATGTTATCTTCATATATCTCTCTTTCTACTTTATATTTCTTAAATATTTTAATTCTTCTATTGCTTTTTGTACAAAGTATTCACCTTCATCATGTGGTATTTTTAATTCTTTTACTTTCTCTATTATTTCATCTGTTGAATTGAATAATATATTATTTTCTTTATCTCTATCCTCAATTTCAATATATATTCTTCCATTAATATCACTTACACAAACAAAGAAATTACCATTTGAATAATCTACTACCTTTTGATCAATATTCAATAATTTAACATATCCTAAAACTTTTAATAATTCATATGCTTCATTTTCATCTTTAATTTTACATACTACTTTTGATTCTTTTATTATATTATTATTTTCATCGAATTCTTTATCTTTTTTTACTATTTCTTTTCTAATAACTTCACTTTCACTTTTTTCATATCGTCTTATTCTAACTGATAAATTAAGTAATCTTCTTTCATCATATTTATCTATATCATTAAATTCTTCTGGTATCATATATGTATCATAAAGTATAAATTCATTAACTTTCTTAAATCCTTGATTTTCTAATATCTTTATTAACTCTTCCTTAGTACCATTTATTCTAATTGTTACTTCATGTTCTTCCATAAACACTCCTTTAATTTTTAAGTAAATAATTTTGTTTTTTTTCTTAATTTTGCTGCTAAATCTGGTTTTCTACTAACTTTTATTATTTCTTCTTTATCTAATGTATTTTTATCATAGATTCTTATTCCTACATTTAAAGCTTTATAGTCTAATTCTATTAATACATCTTCTAAATCTATTAATCTAGTATCTAAAACTGTAACTATTAAATCATAATTAATATCAATATCATAACTTAACATTCTAATTGCTCCTATTTCACAAGCTTTAGTTACCAATATTTTTTCAATTTCTTTTATTTGTTTATTAATTTGTTTAATATCTTTTATATACAAATCATCTGATAGTTTTAAAAACTTAAAATATCTTAGATAGTTTAGATATGATAATATTTTATCTATATCCTTTTCTGTTTCAACTTTTTGCTTCATTGATTTTAAAATTACAAGTTCAAGTGAAACTATACAATCATTAATTTTTCTATTTTTATCAAAACTTTTAATCTGATTTTCTATATTAGTCTTATATTCAACAAATCTTTTTGGTTTTTGTATTAATGTTAAAAAATCTAGTCGATCTATAACTTTTAATCTTTCTTCTTCCAAAATGCCACGATATATTGATATACTAGCTATTTTCCTATTATCTGCTAATCTATTATTTTTTTCTTTAAATGCTTTAACTAAAAGATTATCATTATTTAATATTAAATCTATATCTTCCAGTTTTTTATTTAACAGTTTTTTCTTTCTGTTAATTGCATTTAAAAATTTTTCTGAATCTTTCATTGATTCTAAAAGTTTCTTTTTCTTTAATATTTCTTTCTCTATCTTTATTTTATCTTTAGAATCAGTATATGCATAAATACTTGCATAAAATTCATTTAATATCTCATCTTTATTTTTTTCTCCAAACTGCTTAGTTAAACTAATTTCTATTTCTTTAATATAGTCTGGAAGATTTGTACTCCTTGTTTCCCAATTAGACATAAACTCAGCTCCAAGTAGGAAAAGTAAATTCTGATAAAGAAGATTCTTAACATATGGGAAAGCTTTTCCATGATTAGAATACCAAGAAAACTTTTTAAAATCCCTTAATATCTCAATTTTATCTAAATCAGCACCTTCTACTAATATATCTAATAGTATATCTTTAAAAATATATTCATCTTTAATATTAAAATATTTAGTTTGTATTTCTACTAAAGAAGTATATAGCTCAATTACGGAAGCATTTGTTCTGATAGATTTTCTTTTAAAATCTATTTCTTTTTCTAATACTTTCTTTTTTTCTTTAATCACAGGCTTAATACCTGCCTTAGCTAATTCTTCTTTATCTATATCTAAAAAACTATCTTTAATCAATTCTATTTTATTTACATTATCTTTTAAATTTTCAAAGAATAAATGAAAAAACAAATCTTTATCTAATACATTTACTTTAATTTTAGAATAATCAGTATATACCTCATTTAAGTGATTAAAAATTAATAAAATAAGGTTTGATACTTCTATATCAAAGTTTTTATTTTTTAGTATTTCTTCTAAATTTTTACTGTATTTTTTTTGTGACTGTAATAAAAACTTCAATTCTACCTCCTTATTTATCTTTTAAATATTATTTACTTGAACTAACTATTTCAATTTTACTATATCATAATATGTCTTGTCTAATAAAAATATTCTAAATATATTACTATATTTAGAATATTCTATATAAATTGATTTTTCAAGATAAAGACTTTTTTGCCTATATTATTCTTCTTCACCTTCAGTTTGTTGTTTTTGTTTTTCTTCTTTTATTTTAGCCCAAGCTTCAGGAGATAATAATACCTTTCTTGCTTGATTACCTTGTTGAGAAGAAATATATCCCATTCTTTCTATTTGATCAATTATTCTACCTGCTCTTGAATCTCCCATTCTATATCTTCTTCTTATTAAAGATATAGATGCTCTATTTTCTGCAACAAATAGGTCAATAATATCATTTACTATCTCTTCTGGTTCATCTGGAACTTCAATATCTTCAAAACTATCTTCCGTGTTAGTTGATTTATTTTTTCCTTCTTTTGCTTTCTTTACTTCAGCTATTTCTTCTTTAATTTTTTCATCATATTTAATAATATGTTCTGGTACTTCTGATCTTCTAATTGATTTAACTATATTGTTTATTTCTTTTTCGGAAATGAATGCACCTTGAACTCTAATAGGTCTTGTTGCACCAATAGGATAATATAACATATCTCCTTTGCCCAATAACTTTTCCGCTCCACCTTGATCTAATATTGTTCTAGAATCAACTTGTGATGTAACTGCAAAGGCAATTCTAGTTGGCATATTTGCTTTAATCAATCCTGTTATTACATCAACAGAAGGTCTTTGTGTTGCAACTACTAAATGTATTCCTGCAGCTCTACCCATTTGAGCTATTCTACAAATCTTACTTTCAACTTCTTTTGCTGCTGTCATCATTAAATCTGCTAATTCGTCAATTATTACTACAATATATGGTATTTTTTCTTTATTTTTTTGATTAAAACTTTCAATATTCTTAGAATTATTTTCAGCAAATAATTTAAATCTTTGTGTCATTTCAGCAATAACCTTATTTAAATTTCCTAATGCTTCTTGTGGATCAGTAATAACTGT
>CAZLWI010000047.1:0-6272 GCA_964563525.1 uncultured Lachnospiraceae bacterium
AATAAAAATATAAGATAATATCCTATCAAACCTATAATAAGTAATATAACACTATTCTTTTTATTTTTATCTTTATCTTCTTTGTTATTTTTATCTTTAAATAAAAAACTTAAAAGTAGTAAATCCCATATACTCATTATTGCTCCTATAAAAAGATAATTAATTCTTTAAAATATACTCTTCACCTTTATTGGTAATAATTCTACCTCTAGGAGTTCTAGCAATAAATCCTACTTGCATAAGATATGGTTCATAAACATCTTCAATAGTATCTGCCTCTTCATCTAATGACGAAGCTAATGCTTCTATTCCTACAGGTCCTTTATTGTATGTATAATATATTTCTTCTAATAGTCTTCTATCAGTTTCATTTAATCCTAAGTTATCTATTCCTAACTTACCTAAAGCTATCTTAGCAATATCATTATTTATCTGACCTTTATTTAAAACTGTAGCAAAATCAATAACTCTTTTTAATATCCTATTTGCTATTCTAGGTGTTCCTCTACTTCTAGAAGCTATTTCTCTAGCTGCATCATTATCAATTGTAACTCCTAATATATCTGCTGATCTTTTTAAGATAATATATAGTTCATCTGGTGAATAAGTATCTAATCTATCAACAATACCAAATCTATCTCGAAGAGGTGTTGATAACATTCCTGCTTTAGTTGTTGCTCCTACTAATGTAAATTTAGGAAGATTTAATCTAATTGATCTAGCACTAGGACCTTTTCCTATAATTATATCTAAAGCATAATCTTCTAATACTGGATAAAGTATTTCTTCAATTACTTTAGACATTCTATGAATCTCATCAATAAATAGTACATCACCTTCTTGAAGATTAGAAAGAATAGCAACTAAATCTCCTGGTCTTTCTATTGCAGGTCCTGATGTTATTCTAATATGTGTACCCATCTCATTAGCAATAATATTTGATAATGTTGTTTTCCCTAATCCTGGAGGTCCATAAAAAAGAACATGATCTAAAGAATCTTCTCTTTGTTTAGCAGATTCAATATATATTTTTAAATTATCTTTAACTCTATCTTGACCAATAAATTCATTAAGAAACTTAGGTCTTAAAGTAATTTCAGCTGTTTGTTCTTCTAAAGCTGCTTCTGCATTTAAAATTTCTTCATCACTAAAATCTTCTAATTCTTTAAATTCTTCATCTAATTCCATATATTTCCTCTTTAGGCTATTCCTTCCCCTAATTTCTCAATATGTTGTGGTTGAATAGTTTTTAAAATATTTTCTTTAAATTCTTCTATATCTTTTAACTTATCATAAGATATGAAAAGATACAAAGATACTTTCTCTGAATACTCAGTATCTAATATCTTAACATATTCTTTCCTATTATTCTTATTAAATATTTCAATATTTCTTTTTAAAATTTCAGAATCTTCATATAGTGTATCTACTTTTAATACCATTCCTTCAGATTTACTTACAATTGTTAAATTAGATAATCCAACAAGTGCAGAATCAGTATATGCTTTAACAAGCCCACCTGTACCGAAGTTCAGTACCACCAAAATATCTAGTTATAATAATAACAATATTCTTCAAGTCTTTATTTTGTATTAAAGATAGAATAGGAGAGCCTGCTGTTTTTGCTGGTTCTCCATCATCTGAACATCTATATTTATCACCATTATCTAAAACCAAATATGCATAAACATTATGTGTAGCATCTTTATACTTTTCTTTAACTTCTTCTATTCTTTTTAAAGCTTCTTCTTCTGTTTCAACATATGCAATATTTGAAATAAATATTGATTTTTTTACTTCAATTTTACTCTCTATTAATTTAGTATTTTTAACTGTTTTAAACATAACACATTATCTATTCTCTAATTTAGTGATTTCAGCATCACTAATATCAATAACTAGTCCTTTAACATTTTCTTCTATAAGATATTTAAAAATGAATTTAGGTATTGTATCTCTATTTTTAAACTCATAATGAGGTTTAACTATTTCTTCAAATGATTCATTAATCACTCCCCACTTTTGCCCAACTCTAACACTAGCAAATCCATATTCATTAAATTCTGAAACCATATCATATTTAGCTTTTAAAGCTGTATTACCACTCTTATCAATAAATCCCCATTTATTACCATCTTTTTCAGCATAATATTTTCTATTTATAACATTAACATTTTCAACTTCATGACCATCTAAATCTAAATACTTTACATCTTTATCTGTATAAATAATTAATGTTTCACTATTAAAAAGAAACTCCTCTGTAAACTTTTTAGCAAATTCAATTCTATATAATTCTCTATTATATAATGTTACCTCTTTACCCTTATGTGCCTTTATAATATTTGTACCATAAATCTTACTAATATAGTCATATTCTGCTGGAAGTACAACTCCTTTATTTACTTCAAAAATACCCATTTTACCAGAGTCTTGGAATATAAAATAATCATCAAAAACATATCTTATATCTTCATATCTATCTGGTAATGTTCTTCCATCAGTTATTAATGTCATTTTACTATTTTTATCTGATACTATTAAATAATTCTTATCTGGAACATCTGAAATAATTATATATTCTGAACCCGCTACCTGGTTACCTATACCATCATAAGTATATTCCTTTTCTCCATCAACAAAAGTAACATATTTACCAAACATCTTATAATAATCAAATCTTGGCGATATTAGTTCTCTACCTTCTAAAGAGAACATACCAAATTTATTATATTGTTTAACAACAATTGCTGTTTTAGCACATGCTATCTCTTGGTATTCTGAATCTATTAATCTTTTAGAATTCTTATATAGTCCTTTTCTACCTTTTTCCTGTACAATTAAATAATAATCTGTATCTGAAATATCTGATCTAATAATACTTTCAAATTTAGGTTTTAATATAATCTTACCCGTATTAGAAGCAAAACCATATTTTTGATCAGTAGTACTTACTTCTTTTAATTCATATCCAACACTTTTAGGATTTGAACTAAAATTAAAAGAACTTTTAGCTACTATATCATTATATCTAGCTTTAATTAAAATAGAACCATCAAAATTCAAAACACCTGTTTTATCATCTATTACTACCTTATATGTTCTAGTATCATCTTCTAAAGCTTGAATCTTATCATATATAGCTCTAGTTATTCTATTCCCATCTGTATCAATTAAACCATATTTACCATTTTCCTTATATCTTAACAAATCTCTATACTGATATTTTTCAATTAAAGTACCAATAATGGGTGATACTTCTTCAAAATTCTTTAAAACTTCTTTTCCTTCTTTGTTTAAAATCTTGTAATTTATATTATCTGAATAACAAAAAAATACATCTTTTGAATGTCTAGGTATAACAACATTAGAATAAATTGGTTCAAGAAGAATATTACCTCCCTTGTCTATAACACCAAAAGTCTCACCATGAATTACGCTAAAATATTCAATTGACTCTTCTTTAAATTCTGATTTCTTATCTTTCTTAAGAAACCATACAACAGTTATACCAATAATAACTAATATAATTAGACATATTACAATGTATTTTTTCTTCATCTATTCCCTCTTCTTTAAGCTTTTTACTTATTCTTCTCTTTTGAATATATTAATATAATTTATTAAAAATAATCTATTAATAATATATTAAAAATAATTTATTAATAATTATATTCTTTTTTAATACTTACTAGATACTTTCTTCTAATGGAGGTATTACTTGTTTTTTTCTAGACATTACTCCTTCTAAGAAAGCTTTATCTTCTTCAATTTTCACATTAAATGCTCTCTCAGCTATGTCTGTCCTCTTACCTAAAATAATACTCATTGAATTAGCATTTATTATATCTGTAATTAAGAAAACAAATAGATCTAAACTATCTTCTTTAATTTGTTTATTAATTGCTGTTTTTATCTCTTCTTCTCTTTTTAAAACATCATCTATATCTGCTGTATTTAATTGTGCTACAACAAGCTTTATACCCTTATGTTCTTTTGTTTTAGAATCTGCATTTATTATTGCATCTGCATCTAAATCAGATATATCTGTTCCTGCTTTTAATAATTCTAATCCATATTTATTAACATCAATATCTACTAATTTTGATAACTCTTCTACTACTTTTTCATCTTCTTTAGTAAATGTAGGTGATTTGAATAATAACGAATCAGATATTATAGCTGATAACATCATCATTGCAGTAGTATTAGATATTTCTAAATTTGCTTCTTTAAACATTTTATATAAAACAGTATTTGTACAACCAACAGCTTCAGCTCTATAGTTTAATGGATAACTTGTATTTAATTTTAATGCATGATGGTCTACTACATCAGTAATAACTAAATCATCAATATTTTCTACTGTTTCATTAGTATCATTATGATCAACTAAAACTATCTTACTTCCCTCTTCTAATTTAGGTAATATTTCAGGTGCATCAATACCTATATGTTTTAATACAAAATCTACCTCTTTTGTTATTTCTCCCTGACGAAATGCCTTTGCTTCCATTCCTTTTTGTTTTAAGTATTCTGCCATTACTAAAGCTGACATTATTGAATCTGTGTCAGGATTTTTATGTCCAAATACATATTTCATTTAACTTTCCTCCATGTTTTCTATTTCTTCTTTTATTTGTTCTTTCTTATTATCTTGTTTTTCTAATTCTTTTTCATCTTTTCTATTATATTTATTCATAACAGTATCTACATCTGTTTTCAAAATATCAATTATGGCTTCAGAAGCTTTTACAACACCTTCTCTTAATATTGCTTTTTCTTCATCTGAAATCTTTGCTGTAACATAATCAATTTGTGCTTTTTCATCATTAATAGTACATCTACCAATTCCTATTCTAATTCTAGTAAAATTATCTATAACTGGAAGTATCGATTTAATACCATTATGACCGCCTGAACCACCATTCTTCCTTATTCTAATTTGTGTTTTTGGTGTATCCATATCATCATATACAATAATAATATTCTCTTCAGGTATTTTATAGTAGTTTACTGTTCTTCTAATACTATCACCTGATAAATTCATATATGTTTGTGGTTTAATAAATATACAATCTTTATCAAATATTTTAGTTTTAATAATTTCTGCATCTATTTTAGTATCATAATTAAAAAAGCCTAATTCTAGTTTTCTAGCAACTAAATTTACAGCATCAAAACCCATATTATGTCTTGTCCCTGAATATTCTGATTCAGGATTTCCGAAGTCCTACTATTAAATACATATTTCCTCTATTTCTTAATATTTCTTACATTTTTATTATATCATAAGTTTTGAAAAATTGTAGACTAAAAAATAAAGATTTAACTTTTTTCTAAGTTTATTAACTCATTTATTTTATCTTCTAAATATTTAAATGCATCTTCATATATTTTTTCATCTTCTAAATCAACATCAGCAATTTTCAATATCTTTAAAGATCTATCTTTACCACCTGTTTTAAGCATCTTAATATACTTATCTTTATATATATCACCTTGTTTTAATATATTATTTGCAATATATATTGCTGAAGTAATTCCTGTAGCATATTTATATACATAATAACTTGAATAGAAATGTGGTATTCTTGCCCATTCATATTTAATATTTTCATCTAATACTATATCTTCGCCAAAATATTTCTTAACTAAAGAATAGTATATGTCATTTAGATTATTTGCAGTTAATATTTCATCAAATTCTGACTTACTATGTATAATCTCTTCAAATTCAGCAAACATAGTTTGTCTAATTAATGTTGCTCTAATTCCATCAATATGTTCTTTTAATAACATCTTCTTTTTTAATATATCTTCTTCATTTTCTATTAAATAGTTTGCAAGTAATATCTCATTAACAGTTGATGCAACTTCCGCTACCATTATAGTATAACCTGCATTATATATTTTCTGTGTAGAACTCGCATAATATGAATGCATAGCATGTCCTAATTCATGTGCAATTGTTGAAATATCATTTTGTGTCCCAACATAATTAAGCATAACAAAAGGATGTACACCATATACTCCCATAGAAAAAGCTCCTCTTTCCTTATTCTCTTTAGGATAAATATCTAACCAACCTTCTGTAAATGATTTTTCAATTAAGTTTAAATATTCATCACCTAAAGGTTTTAAAGCATCTAAAACTATTTGTTTTGCTTCTTCTATTTTAATTTTCTTTTCTTTTTTCTTCTCTTTCTCTAATAGTTTCTCATATGGATTAACATATACATCATAAATATTTAGTTCATCAGTATGTAAAT
>CAZLWI010000047.1:6282-7161 GCA_964563525.1 uncultured Lachnospiraceae bacterium
TAAATATTTTCTTAGTATCTCTTTTTTAAACTTCATATATTCATGATTAATATTTATATTTTCATTAACAGATTTAACTAAAGTTTCATATACTTTAATACTAGACTCATCAGCTTTAACAGCTCCTTCTAATGATGATCTAAATTTTCTGTTCTTTACAGAAACTGATTCTATTTTAATATCTCTTAAGAATATTTCAGATATTGTATTAATATATTTTGAATAAACTCTATATATTTCATTAAAAGCATTTCTTCTTAAAACTTTGTCATCTGAACCAAGACATAGCGAATATGTTGAATCTGTTAATTCATGTTTTTTACCTTTACTATCTTCTACATCATTATATTTAAACTCTGTATTTGTAAGTATTTCATAAATATTTGAATAACCACCAAATGCACTAGAAAAACTAGCAAGTATTTGTTCTTGTGATTCATCTAAAACATGTTTCTTATTCTCAATAATATCTTCAAAAAGTTTTCCATATTCTTTTAATTCAGTTTCTTCTTTTATCATATTACTAAAATCTTCTTTTTCATGTTTAGCTAATTCAGGTGCAACAAAATATGTTACATTCTCCATTAACTCACCTAAAGCTTCAACCTTTTTATATCTAATAATATTCTTCTCATCTAACATATTTTGAGCATAATTAAGATATGAATAAGCTAGAATTTTTATCATTTTCTCATTTAATAAATTAGTGAAGTTTTTAAACTCTAAAAAGACTTTAGAATTATTATATAATCTACCTTTAAAATCAGATAATCTCATAATATCTTGTTTAACTTGTTTTAATTCATCATCAAATTCTTTCTCTGTTTTATATAAATCTTTTAAATTCCAATTTTCTTGTATACTCATTTTATCTCCTTA
>CAZLWI010000048.1:0-6458 GCA_964563525.1 uncultured Lachnospiraceae bacterium
TATTTTTCAAGTATATGAGAAAAAATAAACTGGATAAATACCCAGTTTATTTTTTATATGTTTGTTTCAATAGTTTCTATTTTAGTTCCTTTAGATCTAAAAATTAAATTATTTTCAGTATTTAAAACAACAATAATAATTGTTGCTAATATTAACATAACAATAATAGTTATTACTAAACTTATTAAAGATATTCCTTTATTATTTCTTTTTTGTGTAATTTTTAAATCTTTCATTTTATCACCTATATTTTTATTTATTTTGTTTTTAAATTAAAAAACATTAATATAGTTAATATTAATTATACTAATTTATTATTACTAACTTAATTAATGTTTCTTTTGGTTTATTATTTATATATTTTTTATTTAAAAATATGATTATTCACCTATTAGAAAACAATTTACAATATATCTTTAATATCTTCATAAATTATTTTTTGTATATCTGCAATTAATACATTAATTTTTACTTCTTTTTCAAAATATTGAATGGCTAACTCATTTGATAAAAGCTCTTGATATTCTTGTTTTACAGTTTCTTCTAATTTTTCATCTATCTTGCCATCTTGTATGCTTTTTATTTGTAATTCTGTCCTATTTTTCTTAAATTCTTCTATTTTGTCATATAATTCTTTATCTTTATTTATTTCTTCCTTTATATCCTGATATTCTTTAATTACAGGATCATTTGCTAATGCTTTAGCAAGTTCATGTGCCTTATCATAGGGATTCATATTAATCTCCTTTAAGCTTCACTTAGTTTTTCTTTAGGTCTTGCTAATCTATCTAGCAAGTCTTTTTCTTTTGTTAATCTTTCTAATATAGATTCTTTTTGTAATTTTTCTACTTTTATTTCTTCTGGAATCGTCTCTTCAGCTTCTTTTAAGTTCTTATTAAAGTTCTTTATAGCTTTTTCATATACATCAATAGACATCTTTGCAATTCTATTCCAATTAAATAATTCTCTAACTTTTCTTGTAGCATTTTTAACAATTTTATCTTTTAAATCTTGATTATATAATAATTCTAAAACTGAATCTGCTATTGAGTTTGCATTACCTGCATATGATTTCATACCATCTACTTTATGTGAAACTATCTCATCTAAACCACCAATATCTGACACTACTGTTGGTATACCTGAAAGCATAGATTCTAATGCTACAATACCAAATGGCTCATAGGTACTTGGAAAAACTGCAATATCTGCACATTTAAACATTCTTTGTACATCATTTCCTTGTAAAAAACCTACAAAATATACTCTATGTGCAACACCTAATCTATATGCTAATGCTTTTAATTCTTCTAAAGTTGGACCTTTTCCTCCAATTACTAATTTTACATCATTATAGTGTTCTATAATTTTAGGAAGAGCACATATCAAATGCTGTATTCCCTTCTCATTAACAATTCGTCCCAAAGTAAATATTATTTTTTCATTATCTGATGCATAATTTCTTCTAAAAGAATAATCTCTATCAAAACCATCAAATTTATCTAAATCTATACCATTAGGTATAATTTTAACCTTACTATAATCTAAGTTAAATAATCTTAAAGCTTCAGATTTCATAAAATTACTATTTACAATAATCTGATTAGCTTCATAAGTTAAAAGCCATTCAGCATCATTAATATATTTTTGTTGTTCTGTTCTAATTCCTGAATTTCTACCAGCTTCTGTTGCATGAATTGTTGCTGTTAAAGGAATATTAAAAGAATGTTTTAATGTTTTTGCAGCATAACAAGTTAACCAATCATGAGAATGTATAATATCAAATTTTTCACCATCATTTACTAATTCAGAAACTTTAGCAACCATATTAAAATTAAGTTGCATAATCCAATCTATGAAATTTTGTGGTCTAATCATATAGTTATCAACACGGTATACTTTAACACCATCTTCAATTTCTTCATATGGTGTATCTCCTTCTCTATATGTAACAACTGAAACATCATGACCTTGCATAGCAAGTTTTCTTGATAATTCATGTACAACTCTAGCGATTCCCCCAACAACTCTAGGAGGATATTCCCATGATAACATTAAAATTTTCATAACATTCACCATCTCTTTTTTGATATTAGATTATTAAGCATTTTTTATATAAAATGCCTAGATTTATTATAATTATTATATATTATATAAAAAACTAAGTAAACTTTATTTAAGAGTTTTTTTGTAATTAAACAAATAATTTAAAGATATAGATTCCTAAAATTGCTAAACCAAGTATAACACGATATACAGCAAATATTTTATAGCTTCCCTTTTTTATATATCCCATAAAAAACTTAATTACTAATAATGCAGTAATAAAACTTACAACTGTCCCTATAACAAAAGGTATATTAAAAGAAAATTCTTTTAGCTTATATATTGTTGCTGCTAAAATTATTGGTGTTGATAAATAAAAAGACATCTTTGCAGTAGTTTCTCTATCTACTTCCATTGTTCTACCAATTATCATAGTTGATCCAGATCTAGACATTCCTGGAATAAAAGCCAATACTTGTGAAAGTCCAATTAAAAGAGCTTGCTTAAAAGTTAGGTTTTTCATATTAAACTTACTTTCTGCTCTTTTATCTACAATATATAGTAAAATACCCATTACTATTAATGTTAGTGCAATTATTATTTCATGTTTTAATATATCATCAAATATTTTATCTAAAACAAAGAAAAGTAAAGCTGAAGGTATTGTTGCTATTACTAAATACCAAAAGATTTTCCCTTCTTGTGAATCTTCTTTTTTAAAAACTTTATTCCATCCACCTTTAAATAGTTTTAGCCAATCTTTAAAGAAAAATATTAATATCGCAATTAAAGATCCAAAATGCAAAGCTACATCAAAAGATCCTGGTATCTCACTCCAATTTAAAACCCATGGAAATATATGTAGGTGTGCAGTTGATGAAATTGGTAAAAATTCTGTTAATCCTTGAACAACTCCTAAAATTATCGATTGTATTATTGTCATTTATTATTCTCCTCTTCTAATGTATTTAGAATTACTTTTTTTATTGTTTCTGCATATGTAACAGGAGCAACTAATTGAGGTAAAGAAGAAGCCCATATATATTTAACACCTAATTTATTAGCTTCGTTAATATCTATTTGAGTTTCTGTTATTGTTGGTAAATTTATTAATATTGACCCTTGTTTAAATAATTTTAATTTATTATTATCTAAAATTGTAGCTGGAATTGTATTAATAACTAAATCAAAACTACCTAAATAATTATCTAATTCTTTTAAATCTATTTTTCCATAATTATATGCATCAATCCATGCTAAATCTTCGCTCTTTCTAGCTTCTACAGATACATTTGCTCCAACTGCATCAAATGCTTTAGCTATCATTTTTCCAGCTCTTCCAAAACCTAAAACTAAAACATTAAGACCATGTATTGTTGTATTTGTTTCCTGTATAGCTATACCTAAAACTCCTTCAGCAGTTATAATTGAATTTGATATTTTAAGTTCATTACTTGTTAAAACATCAAAACATCTAGTATTTTGATTTTCTAATTGTTGTTTGCTTTCATCCCAAATATCACCTGCAAATAGTATTTTATCATGTAATAAACTTTTAAAGTCCTCTGTCTTAATCTTTGCTCTACTAAAAACTGTAGTAATATATTCTGATTTTACTGATAATGGCATTGGTGCAATGATAATTTTATTGTTATTAATTGCTTCTTCTAATGAGTTTGCAAAAAATATATTTTTTATTTCTTTTAAATCATCTGAATATTCCAAACCAAAAACTGTTATCTTGTTTGTTTTACTAAGTAATTTAGCTAAATGTACAGTTATTAAATCTCCTCCAATAATTGCAATATCATACATATTCTTTTACCTCTTATTCATAATCTTAATTAAATTATATATTATACTTTTTACTTTTTAAAGCATATTTATAAAATATATCAATAAAAAAAGAGTATCTCTACTCTTTTTTGAATAAAAATTAAAAACATAATTTTAAAAATATAGTTTTCTATAATTATTTATATTTTGTATTATTTTGTATTTCTATATATTATCCGAAAAAACCTTTTTTTCTTTCTACTGGTTCTTCACCCATAGTTTCAGATAATTTTTCAACTAACTCTCTTTGTTCTTTTGTTAATTTTTTAGGTATTTCTATTTTTATTTCAAATATATAATCACCTGTCCACTTAGAATTTGGATGTTTAAAACCTTTTCCTTTAATAGTATACTTGTCACCATCCTGTGTTCCAGGTCTTATCTTGTATTTTTCAGTTCCACCTTCTACCATAGGAATATCTAAAGTCGCACCTAGAATTGCTTGAGTTACAGATATTAATATCGTTGCATAAACATGATCACCTTTTCTAGTAAAAATCTTATGTTTTTTGATATTAATTTCAATTAATAAGTCTCCAGAAGGTCCATTATTTCTTCCATGTTCACCTTCATCTCTTACTATTATAGTATTCTGATGATTAACACCTTCAGGAATTTTAACTTTCAATTTTATAAGTTTTTTCTCTTGTCCACTTCCTTTACAAGTATCACATACTTCTTCAATTACTTGACCTGAACCATTACATCTAGAACAAGTTCTTTGAATTCTAGTTTGACCAAAGAATGTATTAGCAACTTCAGTGACTATTCCTTGTCCATTACATACTGAACAAGTTATCTTAGCTGTTCCATTCTTAGCTCCTGTCCCTTTACAAGGAATACATTCTTCATTTCTATAATATGAAACTTCTTTTTCAACTCCTGTATATGCTTCTTCAAAAGTTAAATCCATTCTTATTTTTAAATTAGCACCTTTAGTTGGAGCATTTGGATCTACTGTAGAACTTCTTCCTCTTCTTCCACCTGAAAAAATAGAACCAAATATATCACCTAGATCATCAAAGTTAATATTGCCATCAAATCCTCCAGAGGAGAATCCAGAGAATCCTGGTCCATAAGAGTAATAACCTCCTCCTGATCCAGGTCCTTCTGGTCCTACATGGCCATAATTATCATACATTTGTTTTTTCTGTTCATCTGATAAAACTTCATAAGCTTCAGTTGCTTCCTTGAATTTTTCTTCAGCTTCTTTTTTGTTTTCCTTGTTTGTATCTGGATGATATTTCTTAGCCAATTTTCTGTATGCTTTTTTAATTTCATCAGGTGTAGCACTTTTCTCTACACCTAATACTTCATAATAGTCTCTTTTGCTCATTTATATTCCTACTAGTTTATTCTTTTTTGTCTTCCTCTTCATCACTCTCTACAGCTTCTGCATCATATACACTACCTTCTTCTTCTGGGTTTTCTGTTTTTTCTGCTTCAGCTTGATTTTCAGCCGCTGCTTGTGAATATAGTTTTTCGGAAACTGCATAAAATGCTTGTTGTAATTTTTCAGATGCTTCTTTTATTGCATCTGCATCACTACCATCTAAAGCTTTTTTAGTATTATCTATTTCAACTTGTATTTTATCTTTTTCTTCAGCTGATAATTTATCACCTAAATCCATAATTGTTTTTTCACTACTATATACTAAACTTTCTGCATTATTTCTAATTTCAATTTCATTTTTTCTTTTCTTATCTTCTGCTGCATGTTCTTCAGCATCTTTAACCGCTTTTTGAATATCTTCTTCACTTAAATTTGAAGATGATGTTATTGCAACATTTTGTTGATTTCCAGTTGATTGATCTTTTGCTGATACATTAACTATACCATTAGCATCAATATCAAATGTAACTTCTATTTGTGGTATACCTCTTGGTGCTGGTGGTATTCCTGTTAATTGGAATCTACCTAATGTTTTATTATCTGCTGCCATTTCTCTTTCACCCTGTAATACATGAACTTCAACTGAAGTTTGACCATCTGCTGCTGTTGAGAATATTTGTGATTTTTTAGTTGGTATAGTAGTATTTCTTTCAATAAGTTTTGTAAATACTCCACCATATGTTTCAATTCCTAATGATAATGGAGTAACATCTAATAACACTAAATCATCAACATCTCCTGCTAATACTCCTGCTTGAACTGCTGCACCAATTGCAACACATTCATCTGGATTAATTGTTTTATTTGGTTCTTTCTTAGTAATTTTCTTAACTTCTTCTTGTACAAAAGGAACTTTAGTTGATCCTCCAACTAGTATTACTTCATCTAAATCTTCTGCTTTAATTTTAGCTTCTTTTATTGCATCATTAA
Source organism: uncultured Lachnospiraceae bacterium (assembly GCA_964563525.1). Taxonomy (GTDB): domain Bacteria; phylum Bacillota; class Clostridia; order TANB77; family CAG-508; genus CAZCCM01. The sequence continues at coordinate 6,206 of CAZLWI010000048.1, forward strand.
CTGGTCCTATTGTCTGTTCTACTAATGGTCTTATTAAGTCTTCAAATTTTGATTTAGATAATTTAATATCCATATGTTTTGGTCCATTAGCATCTGCTGTAATAAATGGAAGATTTACACTTGTTTCTCCAACTGTTGATAATTCAATTTTAGCTTTTTCAGCACCTTCTTTAAGTCTTTGCATAGCCATTTTATCTTTAGATAAATCTATACCTTCACTTTTCTTAAATTCATCAACTAAATAGTCTATAAT
>CAZLWI010000048.1:6468-7038 GCA_964563525.1 uncultured Lachnospiraceae bacterium
CTATAATTTTTTGGTCGAAATCATCTCCACCTAATTTATTATTTCCACTTGTTGATAATACTTCAAATACTCCATCACCAATATCTAAGATAGAAACATCAAATGTACCTCCACCTAAGTCATAAATTAATACTTTCTTATCATTTGCACCTTTATCTATTCCATAAGCTAAAGCTGCAGCTGTTGGTTCATTTATAATTCTTAAAACATCAAGTCCTGCTATTTTACCTGCATCTTTTGTTGCTTGTCTTTGAGAATCTGTGAAATATGCTGGTGTAGTAATAACTGCTTTAGTAACTTTTTGTCCTAAATAATTTTCTGCATCTTCTTTTAATTTTGCAATTATCATTGCTGAAATTTCTGGTGCTGAAAATTCTTCACTTTGTATTTTAAATTTCTTTTTTGAACCCATATCTCTTTTTACAGATAATACAGTATTATCTGGATTAGTAACTGCCTGTCTTTTAGCAATTTGTCCTACTAATCTTTCTCCTTCTTTAGTAAAAGCAACTACTGATGGTGTAGTTCTTTCATTAGTTTCTCTATTAGGAATAACTACTGGTTTACCAC
>CAZLWI010000049.1:0-2801 GCA_964563525.1 uncultured Lachnospiraceae bacterium
ATTTTAGTAAATGTTTCTGAATCAAATTGTAAACCATAATCTTTATGTTCAATATATTTACCAGTACATTCAATATTATCTCCAATCTCAACTAATGGGAATGTTCCTTTAACTGTTTCTAACATACCAGAATTATCCAAATTTAAGATTTTAAAATTGGTTTCATTGTTTTCATATATTATATTATATATTTTCCCTGATATTTTCATAAATGTAGTATAACATCTAAATGCTTTTTTATCTAGATTTAAATTTTGTAAAAATTGTAAAAAAATAATAAAAAAGACAAACTAAAAAAATATTAGTCTATCTTTTAAATTTCTAAATCTTTAATATTATACTAAATAAGTATTAATTATTCTTTATCCTTTGGTTCTGCATCTTTAATTTCTGCATCTACTTCTTTAGTTGTTGTATTTGTCTTTTCAGATTCACCAAATTCTTTAGCAAATATTGCATCAACTATATTTGAAACTCCAGGAAGTTTTGGATCTTCTTCATTAACAACTTTAACAATTCCCCAAATAACAAATACTAATACAGCAAGTCCTGCAAAATATCTAATTATTGGAACAAATGTTAATAATAATCCTAATACTCCAATAGTTAAAGATTGAGCTGCATGATATTTTGTATCTCTTGATGAATCTTTCAATAGAAAGAACACTAATCCTGCAATTGGTCCAAAAATATATGCTAAAATTTGTTTTGTTTTTTCGTTCATAATTTTCTCCTAACTTAAAATTAATTATATAAATATTTTATAATATTTTTTTATTTTTAACAAGTATTTACAATTAGTTGTCAATAGCAAATGAAAATGTCATACTAAATGTGTTAAATTTAGCAAATGATTATGTCATACCTTGAATTATTTTAATTTTATTTTACTGTCCTATCATTTTTAAGAATTCATCTTCACTAATTATATTGATTCCTAATTCTTCTGCTTTTCTTAATTTAGAACCTGCATCTTCTCCGACTATTACATAATCTGTATTTTTAGATACTGTTGAAGTTGATTGTCCACTATTTTCTTCAATCATGTCTTCTATTTCTTTTCTTGCATGTTTATCTAATTTACCAGTTAAAACAAAGACTAAATCTTTTAATTTGTCACTTTGGTTTTTTGTTATATCAATTGTACTTACACCATATTCTTTTAATCTTTTAATAATATTTCTATTATGTTCATCTTCAAAAAATATTATTATATTATTTGCTGTTATTTCACCTAGATCATTCACTTCTAATAATTCTTCTTTTGAAGCATTTATAAATAAATCAATATCTTTGAATTTCTTTGCAATTAATCTTGCAAGTCTAACTCCAACATTAGATATTCCAAGTGCAGCTATTAATCTATATAGTTCATTTGATTTACTTTTCTCAATACTATCAATTAAATTTTGAGCAAATTTAGTTCCATCTTTTTTCAATGTTTTAACATCATCAATTGTTAAAGAATATATATCTGCTATATTATTTATTAAATTATTTTCTAATAATTGTGCTACAATTTTCTCACCAAGTCCTAATATATTCATACAATCTCTTGAAGCAAAATATTCTATTGATCTTTGAATTTTTGCAGAACAATCAATATTTAAACATCTAATTGCAACTTCTTCTTCAAGTCTAACTAATTTACTGTCACAATTAGGACAAAGTTCAGGAATTAATACTTCTTTTTCTTTTCCATTTCTCTTTTCTTTTATAGTTTTTACAACTTCAGGTATAATATCTCCTGCTTTTTGTATTAAAACAGTATCACCTATTTTTAAATCTTTTTCTTTTAAATAATCAATATTGTGTAATGTTGTTTTAGATATTGTTGATCCTGCTACTAAAACAGGTTCTAATATTGCCATAGGAGTAACTACTCCTGTTCTACCTACATTAAAAATAACATCTAGAAGTTTAGTTTCTTTTTGTTCAGGTGGATATTTGTATGCAACAGCCCATCTAGGATATTTTGAAGTTTCACCTAAGATTTCTCTTTCTTTTAAATTATTAACTTTAATAACTGCTCCATCTAATCCAAAAGACTTTTCTTCTTTTTTTTCACCAATCTCTTTGACTTTTTCTATTGCTTCTTCAATCCCCATTACTTTTTTCACATATGGATTTATATTAAATCCTAATTTTTTAATATATTCTAATTCATCATAATGAGTTTCTAACTCTTCTTCCATTTTTTTATCAATATATTGAACATTAAAGAAAAAGATATCTAATGGTCTTGATGCAGTGATTTTAACATCTTTCTGTCTTAAGGAACCTGCAGCTGCATTTCTAGGATTAGCAAATATTTGTTTTCCTTCTTCTTCATATTTTTCATTTAATTTTTTAAAGTTTTCTTTAGAAATATATACTTCACCTCTTAAAATTAAATCACCTTTAAAGTCTATCTCTTTTGGTAAGTTTTTTAATGTTTTAAAGTTTTCTGTAACATCTTCACCTATTCTACCATCACCTCTTGTTGCTCCTAATATAAACTTCCCATTATTATATTCTATAGAAGCAGATAGACCATCTATTTTAGTTTCAACTACATATTCAATATCTCTATTCCCTAAAGCTTTCTTTACTCTATTATCAAATTCTCTTAATTCATCTAATGAAAAAACATCTTGAAGACTCTGTAAATGAACTCTATGTTCAACTTTGTTAAAAGTAGATTGTGCTTCTCCACCAACAGAAGTTGTTAAAGAATCTTCTCTTTTAAATTCAGGATACTCTTTTTCTAAAACTTTTAGTTTTGTCATAAGTTCATCATACTCAAAATCTGTAATTTTAGG
>CAZLWI010000049.1:2901-6874 GCA_964563525.1 uncultured Lachnospiraceae bacterium
GCTTCATAGATATTTAGTTCTTTATTCATAAATGAAAAAATAGGATAATTATCTAAAAATATTAAAAATACAGCAATCATCTGAGTAATTGTTTTAATCTTACCCCATATTGATGCTGCAATTACTTCTCCTGACTTAGTACTTGCTATTAATCTATAACCTGAAACCGCAAACTCTCTCGTTAATACTATCACAGGAATCCATACAGGTACTTTACCTAAATCAACTAATATTACTAATGCTGTTAATACTAATATTTTATCAGCTAATGGATCTAAAAATTTACCAAAATCTGTTATTAATTTTTTCTTTCTAGCAATCTTTCCATCTAAAATATCTGTAATAGATCCTATTAAAAATATTATTGCCATTATAATATTAGATAAAGGCATATTCCATATTAATCTATCTACACTTGGAATATATGGTATAATTATTAATACAAGTGATAATATTATTCTATAAATACTTAGTCTATTTGGTAAATTCATATTCTTTTCCTTAATTTTTATTTCTTATATTTTTTCTACTTTATTTTTTTATTACTTTATTGTTTATTAATTTGTTGTTTGTTAATTTGTTATTTATTATCTATTCTTTTCATAAATATTGGCAATATTTAAAACTTTTTCATCATTAAATTGTTTTCCCCATATTTGTAATCCTATAGGTAAATCATCTGTATTATCAATAGGTATAGATATTGCTGGTAATCCTGCAAGATTAGGCATAATTGTACATTGATCCATAATATTAGTATCAATATTTGTAATATCTTCTTTTAATGGTGCAATATCTGGAGCTGTTGGCAATATTAATACATCGTATTTTTCAAATTTATTGTTTAATTCTTCAATTATTTTACTTCTTACTTTTGCTGCTTTAATATAGTATTTTTCTAAATTATTTTTTTGTAAAACATATGAACCTAAAATTATTCTCTTTTTTGTTTCTAAACTAAAACCTTCTGTTCGAGAGCTTATAACCATTTCTTCATATGTTCTATCTTCTCCTCTTAATCCAAATCTAACTCCATCAAATCTTTCTAAATTAGAAGATGCTTCTGCATAAGCTAGAATAGGATAAATTACTGTTGATTCATATAAATATGGTAAATCAATTTCATGAATTTCTGCTCCTAAAGATTTAAAAGTATTAATAGCTGTATTCATTTTCTCTTTTACTATTTCAGATGATTTATTTACAATATCTTTTACTACAGCTATTTTAATTCCTTTAATATCTTTATTTAAGTCTTTAGTATAATCTTTATCTAAAACAACTGTATTAGGGTCTCTATCGTTTTCGTCTTTAACTTTTATCATATTAAATAATATACTTGTATCTTCAACTGTTTTTGTTATTGTTCCAACTTGATCAAATGAAGATGCAAAAGATATAACACCATATCTTGATATTAAACCATATGATGGTTTAAAACCTACTACTCCACAATATGCAGCTGGTAATCTAATTGAACCGCCTGTATCTGAGCCTAAAGACCATGGTGCAAGTTCCCCTGCAACTGCTGCTGCAGAGCCGCCAGATGAACCACCAGATACTCTTTTTAAATCTCTTGGATTAGATGTTTTTAAAAGACTAGAATTTTGCGTATAAGATCCAAATGCAAATTCATCCATATTAACTTTGCCTAATGGATATATTCCATATTCTGCTAGATTATTAATAACACTCGCATTATATGGTGAAATGTATTTTTCTAACATTTTTGAAGATGCTGTTAAAGGTAGACCTTTTACAGCAATATTATCTTTAATTGCAATTGGTATAGTGTATTTGCTATTATATTCATCCTTATCTGCACATTTATTTATATACAAATATGAATTAATTTCTTTATCATATTCTTCACTATTTTTCATATATGCTTCATAAATATCATATGAACTTATTTCTTTATTCTCTAGTTTTTCTTTTAATTCCTTAACTGTTATTTTTACTATATCCATATTAATTGCCCTCTTTATTTGGAACTTGATAAAAATCTTCTATCATTCTATCCCTATTATATATTAATTCTAAATCTTCTTTATCTGTTATTAATACTTCATCACTACCAAATCTATTAACAACTATATTTTCTAAAGGTGAAAATATTGGTTCAATATTGTCTGTATTAATATTATCTAATACTCTAGTTTTTTCTAATATTGTATTAATATCATTATTAATAATCTTTATCTCTTCTTCTGATAATTTAATCTTATTTTGTTCTGCTAATTTAATTATTTCTTCTTTTTCCATTTTCCCTCTTATTTAAATTTCTTAATATTATATTGTTTAATTATATCTAATCCTGCAATCATTCCATCAGAAACTGCCTTTGATACTTGTTTTACACCCTTTATTGTATCACCACCTGCATATATTCCATCAAGATTTGTTTTTCTTGTGTCATCTACAATAATTGAATCTTCTTCCATTAAAAGTCCTAATTGCATTGCAAATGATTTATTATTTGCTTCTTCAGCTATAAATAATCCTGAAACTGATATATTATTCCCATCTTCAAATATAATGTTTTCTAGTTTTTCTTGACCTTGTACTTCCATAACTTTATTTTCAAGTATAATAAATTTATTAGGATCTTTGTTTGATAACTCTTTTATTGCTTCTATTGGTTCTCCATTTGTCAAAAAGTATATTTTATTTACAGTATTTACTAACATTTCTGATTCTTTGATACTATATTCTGAATTTCCATATATTGCTATATCTTTTAATTTATAGAAAAAACCATCACATATTGCACAATATGATATTCCTCTACCTTCATATTCTCTTATATTTTTAATATCTAATTTCTTTCTTTTTGAACCTATTCCTAAAAATATAAAACTTGTTTGAAATTCTTCTGTTTTAGTTTTAACTATATAATCTTCTCCAGTATATTCAATTCTTAAAACTTCATCTTCTAATATTTCAATACCTAAAGATTTAGCATGTTCTTCACCTTTTATTTGAACATCTTTTCCATTTGTTTTTCCTAAAGGATAAAGATTCTCTATTTCACCTACATTTTCTAATAATCCTCTATCTTTTCCAATTACTAAAATATCTAAATTACCTCTTTTTAAATATATTGAAGCTGTAATTCCTGCAGGCCCTCTTCCTAAAACTATTGCATCATATTTTTTCATTTACACCTCTATTTTATAACTTTTATTTCTTCTTTTATAATTTCTGCTCTCTCTTCTTTTGTCATCTTATTGTTTAAAACCATCTTATTTAAAACTTGTATTTGTCTTTTTTTAGCTAAATCTGGATTCTTTCTTGGATCATAAACAGATGGAGCATTTGGTACACCTGCTAAAAATGTTATTTCATTTAAATTAAGTTCATCTAAATCCTTACCGAAATATCCTTTAGCCGCATCTTTTATAGAATAATATCCGCTACCAAAATATGAATTATTTACATACATTTCAAATATCTCTTTTTTTGAAAATTCTTTTTCTAACTCAATTGCAGCATATATTTCACTAATCTTTCTGGATAATGATGTATCTTGAGTATAGAAAATATTTTTGGCTAATTGTTGTGTTATTGTACTACCACCTTCAATTAGATTTCTACTTTTAAAATTATTATATATTGCTCTTCCTATAGATTTTAAATCAACTCCAACATGAAGTAAAAATCTTCTATCTTCTACTGATACTACAGCATCAACATATCTTGATGGTAATTCTTCATATTTAGCATAATTTTTCTTATTTCTAGCTTCTTCTAATCTTTTATTCCAATCATCACTTTCTTTAAACTTTTTAAAGTCCATGTATTGAGCTAAAAAATATATTCCTACTAAAACTCCAATTACTAATATACTTAATAATATTATCTTTAAAATTAATATAAGTATTCTTTTCATAAATTTATTATATCAAACTAATTGGTTTTTTACCATATAAAAAACTGACCTTTAATAGTCAGTTTATCAAAATATTCACAA
>CAZLWI010000050.1:0-5926 GCA_964563525.1 uncultured Lachnospiraceae bacterium
AATAAATCTCTTACACGAGAAGCACCTACTCCTACAAACATTTCAACAAAATCAGATCCTGATATTATATAAAAAGGTACTTCAGCTTCACCTGCAACAGCTTTTGCCAAAAGAGTTTTTCCAGTTCCTGGTCTTCCAACAAGTAATACACCTTTAGGTATCCTAGCACCCATATCTATGTATTTTTTAGGATTTTTAAGGAAATCAACTACTTCTTCTAATTCTTCTTTTTCTTCTTCTATTCCAGCAACATCTGAGAATTTAACTTTTACTTTATTATTTTCATCAAATCTTCTTGCTTTAGATTTAGAAAAATTTGGTTTTGCTTGTCCTTCTGCAGCTTTGCCTATACCTCTAGTTAAAAACATAATTATAAACATCGGCATAAATATTACTGATAAAAGAATAATGATTGGTAAAGCTTGTCTAAATGCTTTTAAAATAGTTTTTTCATCTTCCTGTAATAGTTTTAATCTACCAGAATTAATTTCATCTGAAACTTCTTGTAAAAAAATTTGTTTATCTGGAATATTAACAGAATTTAGATTTTTTGAACCTATATATTTAAAAACAGCCTTATCAGAATCATAACCCATATCTAATTGCTCAATTTTATTTTCTTTTACTGCTTGTAAGAACTCTGTATAATTAACAGACTTAGACTGTTTACCTATAACTAAATTAGCAAGAAATATTGCTATTAATATAATAGATATCCATAAAATAATTGTTTTAATTTTTTCTTTCAAGTTTGCCTCCATTTATTGTATTATATACTTTCTATATAATAATCATATTTAATATTAAGTATAGTTTCAATAAAACTAGTATAATGTAGTAAAAAAGACATAAAAAAGGAGTAATATTTATATATATTACTCTCTTTTTCACTATTTTTATATTTATTTTTTTACTTTTTAGGTTTTTTGACTTTCTTTTCTTTTTTGCTTTTCTTACTTTTTTGTTTTGCTTCCTTCTTTGCTAATTTTTCTTCTTTTATTTTTTTCTTTAGTTCTTGTTTTTCTTGTTTAGAAAGTTTAAATCTTTCGTCTTTATCTTCTTGTATAATTTCGTTTCTTCTGGTTTTAATACTTTCTATACTTAAATCATCATCTACTGGTAAAAGATATAGGATGTATACTAATATTCCACCTAAGACTACTATTATTATAAAATAGACAAAATACATTATATAATCTAATCTGTAATTTGCTTCAGGATTTGTAGTAATATCTGAAACATGTGCTTCTTCATATTTTTCTTTTAATTTTGTTTCAATAAATTCTTTTTCTTCTTTTATTAAAGAATCACTTTTTAATCTAAATTCCGTTCCAAAAGATCCTACAGCTTCAATCTCTAATTTTTTATTGAATTCTAATTCTTTTTTAAAAGATTCTTTTAAGTATTTATTTAATTCTCTAGCTGATGTTCCTTTAGTTATTCCAACTGTAACTGTTGCATAACTTCCTCTAATTGATGATTTTACAAAAGCTGTATGTAATACTGATACAAAAGCTATTAATATTATTAGTATTGCTATTTGTTTTAAATATTTTTTTAATATTATTTTCATCTTCTTCCTCCTATTTCAAAATATTCTTCGCAAAAATTGAATTATATATTATTAGGAGAAGTTCTCCAAGACAAATTATTTGTCCAAAAGAACTTAAATTTGTCTCTTTTGCAAAAGTTAATACAACTCCTGCAACTATTATTAATATTGTATTTCTTGTTATTAAGAAAAGATTCTTTCCAATATTTGTTTCATCCTTTGTTTTTACATCTTTTAAAATGTATAGTGTATAAATATATTGAATCAAATACATTGTTATCATACCAACAATTGTTGGTATTGTTATAGCTATATTGGTATATTTAAATATAGTAAATAAAAGAAGTAAAAATACTGTTGATAAGAACCAACCTAATACACCATTAAATCTGTATAATACAATTGAAAGAACTAATAATGCAATTACTAATACTAATACTATAACTAGTAATGTTATTATATTTTGTTTGTCCATTGGTGATACTAATCTAGTTTCTTTAAAAATATCGTATCTTACAGGTTCTACACCAGATTCTATAATGGCTGTTAACTCTTTTCCTTCATCTTCAGCTTCTTTTAATTCTGTTTCTTTCATTTTATTAGTTTCTTGTGATAAAGGAATTGTTAATGTACCACTTGTTATCTTTTCTTCAAATGCTCCCATAGAGATTGGTTGTTCATCTAATGTCATATATAGTGCTGCTGTTTCAGTTGTATCTAATTCTTTATCTTCTTTCTTAGCTTCTTCTTCCAATTTCTTTAACTGAGCATCTGTTAATTTTCTTTCTCTTTTAACATATTTAGAAGTAATATCTTCTAGTATTTTTTTACCTTCACTGTTAAATTCTATTTCTAAAACCACTCCTGCTGTCTGATGTACATATGGTGTAAGTTTTTTAATATGAGAATTATTTAGATATTCTTTACCAGTTTTTGAATCCATAACAGAAAAACTACCTCTTGTTGTTAATACTCTTTTAACTTTATCTAGTTTTTTAGATTCAGCTTCATTAACATCTTGAAATCTTAAAACAATATCACCTGTTTTAGAATCAGTTTTAATATCAAAATCTTCTACTCCAGTTTTCTTTAATCTTTTAATTATAGTTTCTTGAGATAATTTAAAGTTATCTTCTGTTAGAATTTCCTTATCATTTAAAGGTAAGTTTTTTGTAACTTTTTTCAAATTTTTAAAATCTGGATCTGGAGAATACTCCTTATCTGTTAATGTTAAAGGTCCATCTTTAGGTTCTATTCCGAATTCCTTTCCTCTGTCATATGGAGCTTTTCTTAAAACTTTACCATCTTTATCTACAATAACTTGTATTTTTTCTGTTTTTTCTATTGGTTTAATTATTAATTCTCTAGTACTTGCAAATGCTCCACCTGTTTTATACTTATATCCATCACTAAAAAATCTCTTATCATGTGTAATATAACTTAAGATAATTGCTACTACCATAACAATACTTAAGATAATTGTAAAAATTGTTTTTGTTGTTCTTCTGCTCATTTTTTCCTCATAATTTATTAATATTAGTTTTTATTTTTTATATAATTTTTCATTTGTTAGTTTATATTTAATTTGTACTATTAGTTACAGTTTCTTTTCTGATTTCATATGTAGTACCATCATTTTTTTGTACAAAATACTTTTCTATGCCTTCTTCTGGTATTCTATATATTCTTTTATATGGTACTGGAATTGAATAAATCTTATTACCACCATCTTTTCTTTTATTAATATCTGATGATATTGGTTGATAAATATATTCACCATTTGAATCTTTCATTTTCACTACAAGTCCACCATATCCAGTATCTTCTGGTATAGTTAAAACTGATTCACCATCTGGAATATATTTTTGATCTGTTACATATCCTTCTTTTGCTAATAATTTTAATTTTACAGTATTTGTAGCTTGATCATTATAGGCTTCTGGTCTTGTTAATGATTCTAAACCTCTTGCTATTAATTCTTCTTTTTGAGAATCTGTAAGTTGTGGTTGATTATAGCTATTTAATATTATTAACTCTGGTTTTACATAACCTAATCCTTCATAACCGTTTATATTCTGGCCATAGATATTATTAGGATTCTTAAGATCAAATATAAACCATTTATTATTTTTTCTAACAGGTATTAGGTTATCAAAAAATATCTTTCCAGTCTTTTCTCCCATAAATTTAGAAACATCAAAACCTATTTCATCATAATCATTATGTATAATTGGTTTTACTTCTTCTTTTGATACATCAATTAAACCAAATTTTTCATTTTCATTTTGAACCATATAAATATCTATATCAGGTAGATATGATTCAATTGACTTATATTTACCAGGTTTAATTATTTCTCTGAAATCTTCTAAATTAATTAAACCTATTTGATTGTTTCTATCTATTACAAACATATTTTGATCAACTTGTACATATCTTACATCTGAATAAGTATCACCAATCATACTATCAAAACCATTTTTATATGTATAAACTCCATATACTGGATTATCAGGAGTTTTTGTTGTAATAAAGTAACCATCAATAATAGCTTTTCTATTTTGATAATTTGGATTTAAACTCAAACCTGCTCTTGTTAAACCTCCAGCATATGCTTTTTCTAAATACTCTACTGTAAATAGTGATAATTTATTACCTATTTTAGTATATTGAACATTGAAAACATATTTAATACTATCTAATGGTATAAAATATAGACCATCCATTGAAATAGCTTCTGCAGATAATTTAAATTCTTCTGTACTTCTTTTTTTCTTGTCTATTTCTTGAATAGCAAACTGACTTTCATTGCCACTTCTCTTTTCTTCGTCAGTTAAAATTCTATTACCTTTATTATCATATTGATAATAATTATTTTCTATTAATATTGTTTTAGTAAATTTCTTTGAATTCTCTTTAAATTGAATAACTTCATAAGGTGATTTTAAATAAAAGTAATCTTTTTCTAAATTAATAGTTGAACCAATTTTATATTCACCTTTATTATGTTCAAAAGACGGAAAAAGACTACACATTTGTTTTATATCTACATATGTCTTGTTCCCAACATCATATGTTATTTGTTCTAAAGATACTTCTGTATTATTTAAATATATTTTATTTCTTTGTGAATCCATTGTACTAAGAACAAAATATAATACTAGTAATAATATAATAATTATGCCTAATATTATTAATCCTCTTTTTAGCAATTTTTCTTTCTTTTTTCTATCTTCATTTAGATTTATCAAACTCTACCTCCACTACTGTTTATAAGATTTATAAAAGTCTTCTTTAAAGCTCAAAAAATTGTCATTTTCTATCTCTATTCTAATCTTTTCAACTAGTTTAGTCAAGAAATTTAAATTGTGAATAGACAATAATTGATTGGCTAAATCTTCCTTTGCTTTAATTAAATGTCTTATATATGCACGAGTAAAATTCTTACAAGCATAACATTCACAATCTTCTTCAATTGGTCTAAAATCTCTTTCGAATTCTTTATTTCTAATTGTTAAATTTCCATTTTTTGTCATAGCTTCTCCGATGTCTGCCAATTCTAGTTGGATGAACACAATCACACATATCAATTCCTCTTTCATAAGATTCAATTAGATATTCGGGTGTTCCAACTCCCATATTGTATCTAGGTTTATCTTCAGGAATAAATGGTATTGTATGTTCTAACATTTCATTCATTAATTCTAAAGGTTCACCTACAGAAAGTCCACCAATACTATATCCATCAAAACTTATTTCTACCAAATCTTTAGCTGATTTTTCTCTCAAATCTTTAAACATACTCCCTTGAACAATTCCAAATAGTGCTTGTTTACTATTTTTATGTGCTTCTTTACCTCTTTTTGCCCATCTTGTTGTTCTATCTGTAGAAATGACTGCATAATCATAATCTACGGGATATGGCATACATTCATCAAAAGACATAATAATATCTGCACCCAAATCATTTTGGATTTGAATTGATTTTTCAGGTGAGAAAAACTTTTCTGAACCATCTAAATGTGATCTGAAATATACTCCTTCTTCAGTAATTTTTCTATTTGATTGTAATGAAAAAACTTGAAAACCACCACTATCAGTAAGAATTGGTCTATCCCAATTCATAAATTTATGTAGTCCACCTGCTTCTTTCACTAAATCTTCTCCTGGTCTTAAGTGAAGATGATAAGTATTAGATAAAATTATCTCTGCTCCTATTTCTTTTAAATCTTCAGGTCTTAAACCTTTAACTGTAGCTTGTGTACCAACAGGCATAAATACAGGTGTTTCTATACTACCATGTGGTGTATAAATAACTCCTCTTCTAGCACCTGATTGTTTACAAATATGTTTTAATTCAAATTTAAAATTTTT
>CAZLWI010000051.1:0-1655 GCA_964563525.1 uncultured Lachnospiraceae bacterium
AAATGTTTTAAACATAAGATTAAATTGTCTAATATCTGTATAATCTAGTTTTCCACAATTCGGACATATTATATTATTATTATATAAGAAGTCACGAAGTTCTTTTTCAGTCCAACCATCTGCAATAATATCTTGACCATTATCAAAACCCCAAGCTTCAATCATTTTATCTGCTCTATGTCTTGTTTTACAAGATTTGCAATCAATTAAAGGATCAGAAAAACCTGATAAATGTCCTGATGCTTCCCATACTTTAGGATTCATTAATATTGCAGCATCAACTTCGACATTATATTTAGATTCTTGTATAAATCTTTTCTTCCATGCTCTTTCTAGATTATCTTTTAATATTATTCCTAAAGGACCATAGTCCCAAGAATTAGCAAGTCCACCATATATATCAGAACCTGCAAAAATATATCCTCTTGATTTTGCTAAATTAACTATTGTATCCATATCTTTTAACATTTTTCCTCCAGTTTTTTAAAAATATATTATTTTTTTAATATTTTTTTACTTTCTTTTAGTTTTTTTAGTTTTTTATTTATTTATTTTAAAAAATTTATATTTACTTCTATCTTATATTGCTTATATTTTAAGCTTTTTCAGTTATTTTTTAGTTTTCACAGAAGTTTTATTATTTGTTATTGTATCATAAAAAAAAGAAAAAGTAAAAGTAAATATATGCTTTATTTCACAAATTTTATTCTATATTTTTTATGCTTATATTATTGAATTTAAAAAATGTTTATAAAAAAGTAGAGTAGAAATTATTTCCACTCTACTTATATTTTATTAGATTTAATAGTTCTTTTTTTACTATTTCAATTCTTTATTATTTTGCATCTTCTGTATTGCCAACATAGTCTACTACTTTAAAAGACTTTATAAGTGTTTTTACTTCTTCTAAATTCATTAATTCTTCTAATGGTTCATCATAGTCTCTAGTTCTTGAAACAAATAATTGATATATATTATGTGCTCCATTTTCTTCAGCTAATGATATTTCTATTCTCTTAGAAAATCTTGATGCATTAACTTGATAACCTTTATATTTGTTTATTTCAATTTCTTCATATCCCTCTTCTTTGCTTGATCTTTCCTTGTTGTCATCATAAATTGCATTCTTCTTTTGATATACTCTTGACTCAATTTTGTAACCTTTATCTTCATTAATAAAGTCAATACCATTTCCTGTTACATTCAATCCTGAAGCTACAATTCCAACATCCTTTGGCATACCAACTCTAACTGTTGTTTTAATTTCATCTAAAGTTAAATCTGTATATTCTAAATTAGGTGCTTTTTTACCAAAAATAAAATATAAGCCAACAACTAGTACTATTAATACTACTACTGTTATTAATGAATATAATACTTTCTTATTCATTTCTCCTCCTATTCGCCCTAAGCTCTTTCTTTAGCTTCTTCGGCCATTTTTTTATATTTAGTTCTATACTCTGAAATATACCTTCAGAAATATCTTCTAAATCATCCTTTAATTATTTGTTGTCAATTTTTCCTTTTGTCATTTTTCTATTTTTTTAAACTTTTCTAATTTCACTCTACTATCTTCTACAGAATTTACAATTTTATTATTAAAACATATCTAAAAGTCTCATATTTTTTCTTTTATTTAAAAATTAATCTTCTTC
>CAZLWI010000051.1:1755-5419 GCA_964563525.1 uncultured Lachnospiraceae bacterium
GCTTCTTCTTTTACTTCTTGTTTTAAATAATCTTTAACATCTTCTTTTTCAAAAGCTTTTTCCTTATAGTCTGACTTTAAAGGACAATTCAAAGAAATTTTAGTTAATAAATCCATATATTTATTATTTAATTCAGAATTTGCAAACTTGTCTTCAAAATCTGATACATCTTTAGATAATGCACCTAAATTATTAATTTCACTAAATAATTGATCTATTTCAGCTAAAATTTTACTGTCTTTTACTTCATAATAGTCAAATATTGATGTTTTTCTTATGTCTATGGCATTTAAAATGTATTCATCCATAAAAATCTCCTCACTTGGTATATATATTAATTATATATTTTATTATATATCGTAACTTAAGATATTAAAATATATTTAAGAATATTATCTAGAATTTATGTATATAATTTTAAAAATATTAAGATAAATATTAGTCTTATTTTTTATTATTTGTGGATAACTATGTGGATAAAGACTTACAGAGTTTTTTTGTAATGTTCTTGTAATAATTATGTAAATTTTATCTTCTATACTCCATAATTATCGCTGTTTTTTTATTATAATAGTTTTTTCTAGTCGATATTCCCTTGAATCCAAAGGATTTGTACAGTTGTATCGAAATAATATTTTCTTCTGAAACTTCTAATAAAATTCTATCGTTTTTTGCAACTTTTATACATTTTTCTAATAACAACTTACCTAAACCTTGATTTCTCTTAGACTTATCCACAATTATATTCATTAAAAAAGATTCATCTAAACCATCTTGTATAATAAATAGTCCAGATAAATCTTCTAATACATAAATAGTAGAATTTTTATTATTAAATTCAGAAATATACATTTCCTTAGTCCAGAAGTCATCATATTCTTCTATTCTGTCTAATATTTTATATAATTCTTCTTCTTTTATTTTTTTAATCATAAATTCTATTTTCTTTCTGCATTAGATGGTTTTAAGTAATTTGGTGTAATTTCTTTACCATCTCTAATATTCTCTTTCTTTTGTAATTTATATTCTATTCCTTCTAATGTTTTTTTAATATCTTGTTTTGTGTTGTTACTAATTAAAATATGGTCTAATTTATTTTCTATAATTTCTTTATGTTTAATTCCTGTTCCTGCAAAAGAATACTTATATATTTCTTTTAATGATATTTTCTGATTAATATCTTCTGATATTTTAATTTCTATGTTTTTTAATTCGTTAATAAAATCATTAATATCTCCCGCATATTCTTTTAATAATTTAAATTCATTTGTATAGATTCCTGCATATATTTGTTCGTTTTTAGCATCTATTATCCCTATTTTATATATACTCTCATCTTCTATATTTCTAGCTAAAACTTCAGTTGAAGTAATTTCAACAACTTTAATATCCTTTGCAAATGCGACTGCTTTTATTGTTGATATTCCTATTCTAATACCAGTAAAAGAACCTGGTCCAGTTACTACTCCTAAAATATTAATATCATCTAAACTAATATTATTTTCTTTTAAAACAGAATCAATTAAAGGAAGTAATGTTTCCGAATGAGTTTTACCTTCATCTAATGTTTTAAATATTCTTTTATTATCATATTTTATTCCTAAAGAACAAAGATTTGATGATGTATCAATAACCAATATATTCAATTTCAATCTCCCTTTCATTATCATTATTATATTCTCTTAATATATTAATATGTATATATTTAGAAGGAAGAATATCTTTAATTTTATCTCCCCATTCAATTAAAGAAATAGATTTACCAAAATACTCATCTCCACCTATATTTAAAAACTCATCTATATCTTCTAATCTATATATATCAAAATGATAAATTGTTTTACCACTTTCTGTTTCATATTCATTAATAATTGTGAAACTAGGACTTGATATATCTTTAAAATTCCAATATTCTAAAAATCCTTCAACAAATTTTGTCTTACCTGATCCTAAATCTCCAGTTAAAATTATTGTTTCATCTCCATGTAAATTGCTTGCAAATTCTTTTGCAAATCTTCTAGTTTCTTCTTCACTTTTAGTAAAAATTATATTTGACATCTCTTTTCCTTTACCTTCTAAAGTACATTTATTTTAACATTTAGTAGCTATAATTACAATATAACAAAGATGTAGTTTAAATGTAACCATTGTGAAATAAAAGTCTATGTCTTTTATATTATATAGCTTTATAGATGTTTTTATCTATTTTTTGATTTTGACACATTTTCATTTCCGTTATACTTTAAATACAGATAATTTATAAGGAGGTATACATTGGGTTATGTAAAATCTGACTTAAACAACATCAGGGAAAATCTCCAAACACTTATAGGGGAAGAGATTCTAATAATTGAACCAGTAAGTAAAAGAGGTAAAAAAATGGGCAAAGTTGCCACTCTTGAAAACACTTATAATACATATTTTAGAGTAACATATGATGATGATAAATATATCAATTATAACTATTCTGATATTTTTACTAAAGATATTAAAATTCAAACATTTGATGGTGATAAATTTAATCCATTAGATATTCCTAGACCACTTACTAAAAAAGAGACTATACCAACATTAAATTTAGATAAACCACATTTAGAAGCATTAAGATTAGATAACTTAAATATTTAAAAACCGTTTTATTAATTAAATATAAAGATAAAAAAAGCATTCATTTTCTTGAATGCTTTTAATTTTTATTAAAACTAAATAGTTTAAATTATCTCTTACTAAATTGAGGTGCTTTTCTAGCTTTCTTTAATCCATATTTCTTTCTTTCCTTCATTCTTGGATCTCTAGTTATAAATCCAGCATCTTTTAAAGGTTTTTTGAAATCAGGATTTAATTCAACTAATGCTCTTGCAATACCATGTCTAACTGCTCCAGCTTGTCCTGAAAGGCCACCACCTTTAACATTAACTATAACTTCTAGTTTACCATCCATTTTAGTTGTCTCTATTGGTTGTTTTACTACATATAGTAATGAATCTTGATCAAAATATTCTTCTGCTTTTTTTCCATTTACTTCTATAGTTCCTTTACCTGTTTGAAGTCTAACTCTAGCAATAGCTTCTTTTCTTCTTCCTGTTCCTTGAAACATTTCTTTACTTTTTGCCATATTACTCTACCTCCCATACTTCTGGTTTTTGTGCAGTTTGTTCATGTTCTGATCCTGCATAAACTCTTAATTTTTTAAGTTGTGCTGTTCCTAATTTATTTTTAGGAAGCATTCCCTTTACTGCTATATACATTACTTTTGCTGGTTGTTTTTCCATCATTTCTTTAGCAGTTCTAGTTTTTAAACCACCTACATATCCTGAATGTTTTTGATATTTTTTATCTTCTAATTTAGATCCTGTAAATACAAGTTCTTTACAATTAATAACTACAACAAAATCACCAACATCAACATTATATGCAAATTCTGGTTTATGTTTTCCTTGTATTAATGTAGCTGCTGCAGTTGCTACTTTACCAACTGTTTTACCTGCTGCATCAATAACATACCATTTTTTCTCTATTTCACTTTCCTTTGGAGCATATGTTTTATTGTTTTGCATCTTCTTCCTCCTTTTTATCTTCAACTTTTTCTTCTTTTTTCTCTTCAACAACTTTAGTTTCTTCTTTTACTTCTTCTGTTTTTGTTTCTTTAACTTCTTCAGTTGTT
>CAZLWI010000051.1:5429-5817 GCA_964563525.1 uncultured Lachnospiraceae bacterium
TTCCTCTACTGTTTCTTCTTTTTTCTCTTCAACAACTTCTTCTTTTACTTCTTCTGCTGGTTTTTCTTCTTTTGTCTCTTCAGCTGTTTCTTCTTTTGCTTCTTCAACTTTTGCTTCTTCAGTTACTTCTTCTTTTTCTACTTCATCTTCAGCTTTTAAAATATCTTCATCAGTTATTTCTTCAGCTTCTGTTGTTGGAACTAATATTTCTTCTTTAATAACAATATTATCCATTTCAATTTTTGCTCCAACTTTTTCTTTTGTTCTAGCTTTTTTACCTAATTTTTCTCTTAAATAGTATAATTTAGCTCTTCTTACTTTACCTATTCTTGTAACTTCAACTTTTTCAATTATTGGTGAATGAACTAAGAATGTTTTTTCTACACCT
>CAZLWI010000052.1:0-5772 GCA_964563525.1 uncultured Lachnospiraceae bacterium
ATTATTTGATGCTGATTGCAATGATAAATGAAAGTGATGACAAAGTTTGGTAATATTTTTCATTCTATTTAATATATTTTCATTAAAATATGTTGGTTCAATTGAGCTTAATCTAATTCTTTTTAAATCCGCTACCTTCTCTAAATCTTCTAATAAATCTATTAATCTGTAATTTTCTTTAAAATCTTTACCATATGAAGCTACATGAATACCAGTTAATACTATTTCTTTTATTCCATTCTTAACTAATACTTTTACTTCTTCTATTATATTATCCTTATTTCTACTTCTAACTCTTCCTCTAACATATGGAATAATACAATAAGTGCAATATTGTTCACAACCATCTTCTATTTTAATAAAGACTCTATTTGTATCTGAATATTCTGTTATTCCCATTTCTGTAAATTCACATTTATCCATAATATTGCTTATTTTAAATTGAGAATCTTTTATTTTATTATTAAATGATTTATTGTTATTATTATCACAATTCTGTCTACTTTTATTTTTTAAATCAATATAGTTTTTAACCATTTCAACAATATTTACTTTGTCATCATTACCAACAGCTATATCTATTTCTCCTATATTCTTTATACTCTCTTTAGAAGATTGTACAAAACATCCCATTGCAACAATAATTCCATCTTTATTTATTTTTTTAGGTCGTCTTAATATTTGTCTAGATTTTCTGTCTGCCATATTAGTTACAGTACAGGTATTAATAACAAATATATCTGCATAATCTCCCCAAGGTACAATTTGAAAACCAGAAGCTTTAAACTTCTGGATAATTAAATTTGTTTCATATTGATTTACTTTACAACCTAATGTATAAAAAGAAACTTTCATCTTCTCCTACTTCTAAAGATTCCATCTTCAGGCTCTATTTTCTCTAATGCCTTACCTGTACCTATAGCAACACAAGATAATGCATCTTCTGCTATTGTAACATTAATTCCTGTTTTTTCAGTAAATAATTTATCTATTCCTGATATTAAAGCTCCTCCACCTGTCATATATATTCCCTTTGTAGAAATATCTGCAACCAACTCTGGTGGCGTTTTTTCTAATACTTGTCTAAATTCTTCAACTAGCAAAAGTGATAATTCAGATAATGCATCATACATATCCTTTGATGTGATAATTTCTTTCTTAGGAAGTCCTGTAATTAAATCTCTTCCAATAACTTCCATCTCTTTATTACCATTTTTAGCACATACTGTACCAATATTTATTTTAACTTCTTCAGCTGTAATTTTCCCTATTACTAAATTAAATTTCTTCTTTAAATACTGTATTATTGCTTCATCAAAATTATCTCCTGCTATTTTTACTGACTTACTAACAACTGTACCATCTAAAGCTATAACTGCTATATCAGTTGTTCCTCCTCCAACATCAATAATTACATTACCATATGGTTTAGAAATATCTAGTCCTGCACCTATTGCTGCTGCCATTGGTTCTTCAATCAAATATACTTTTTTAGCTCCTGCTGATGTAATTACATCAATAACTGCTTTTTTTTCTACTTCTGTAATAGTTGATGGAACACAAACCATAACTCTAGGTGGGAAGATATTCCCTCTAGATATTTTCTTTAAAAATGCCTTTAACATTTTTTCAGTATATTTATAATTAGATATTACTCCACCTTCTAAAGGTCTAACTGCAATTATATCTTCAGGTGTTCTTCCAATCATTCTTTTTGCTTCATGTCCAACAGCTAATACTTCATCAGTTTTCTTGTTAATAGCAACAACTGCAGGTTCTCTTAGAACTATGCCTTTACCTTTAACATATGCAATTACAGTTACTGTTCCTAGGTCAATACCTATATCTTGTCCAAACATTTTTCTCCAATTCTAATAGGTACTATATTACAAAAATTGATATTTTTCAATTATATTTTATTATTATTAATACTTTTTGTCTAACTAAAATCTAATTTCACCACTTACATCTGTTCTTAAAACCTTTATATTAAAGTCTCTCAATGATTTTAATACTTCTTTATGTGGATGTTTATATATATTATTCTTACCACATGAAATTATGGCTATTTTAGGATTTACTAAATTTATAAACTCACTACTTAAAGAATTTTTAGAGCCATGATGTGGAATTTTTAATACATCCGAAGATAATTTAAATGCTTTATTTACAGTATTTCTATTTAGTTCTATTATTTTATTTATTGCCTCTTTTTCTATATCACCTGTATAAAGTATTGAAAATGTTTTATCTTTAATTTTGCCATTTAATTTAAATACTACACTATTATTATTACTACTATTTACATTTATCAATTCCTTTATTGGAAAGATTACATTTATTGAGGTATATTTATCTAATTTTAGACTATCTCCTCTTTCTAATTCAAAAATCTCTACTTTCTTTTCTTTAGCTCCTTCTAATAATAAAGCATAATTTATATCGTCTTCCTCTAATATTCCTTTTTTATATTTTTCTTTAGATTTGATTATATTAATTATTTCTTTAATATCTTTTTTTCCATATTTTTCATGTATCTTTTTTTCTAAATCTCTACCAACATATTTAGGAATATATATTCTACCTATCTTTATACTATTCAGAATTGTAAATACTCCTCCCATATGATCTTTATCAAAATGTGATATAAATAAATAATCTATTCTATTATATCCCCTTGCTAATATATATCTTCTAATCTCTCTTCCATAATCAAATATACTTTCATCTCCTCCGCTACCTGTATCAATTAATATAGTTTTATTACTTGGTGTCACAATAAAACTAGAATCACCTTGATTAACATATAAGAAAGATATATTAAATTCTTTTTTAAATATATATCTATAATGAAAAACCAAATTAGAAAATATGAATACTATTAATATAATGGTTAATAGTATTTTTTTGTTAATTCTCATTCTTTTAAATTTAATTATTATTTGTTTTAAAAATGCATTAGGGGAATAAAATATATTTATATTTTGGAAAAATAAATAAAATAAAATTAGTAATAAAATATAGAATGAAATTACAAAAAATAGACTTGGACTTCTAATATAGTGTATAAGTTTTAATTCTTCATTAAATTTAGCTACATATATAACTATTTTTTCTAATATCACTATTAGTCCATCTATTATATTGACTAAAATATTTACAATAGGATTAAATAATTTTGAGATAATCGATAAAAATATAAATATAAAGCCTAGTATACAAAGTATTGATATAACTAATGATGAAAATAAAGTGGCAATAAAAAAGTTTAATGTTAACTCACCATATAGATAAATAAGAACAGGTAATAATGATAAATAGACTGTTATTGATATATAAATATTATAAAAAATATATGATAATATTGTTTTTAAAATGTATTTATTGTCTTCTTTTAATATTTGATTTTTATTTTGTTTTTGTAATAAAAGATTTTTTTGATATTTATCCTCTTTATATTTTTGTCTTCTTAATATTCTATCTCTTAGTTTCCAATCTCTATTCCTATCGATTTTAAGTATATTAATAATTTTTGAAAATATTTTTAAATTATCTTCAATTTTTAAAAAGAAATATATTGATATTGCTGCTATATATGATAAATAAAAAGAATTATTAAATATTGTATATGGATTTAGTACTAATAATAAAAAAATTGATAATAAAACTGAATTAAGAAAACCATACTTAATATTAAACTCTTTTAATCCCATATTTATTACTACTAATAATACTGCTCTGGTTACTGATGAAGACATATCTATTAATAACATAAAAACTATTAATAGTATTATTTGAATTGCTAATTTCAATTTATTATTAATTTTCATTTTAGTTTTATTGAAGATAGTTTTTAAAATTAATACTAAATAGCCTATATGTAATCCTGAAACAGCTAGTATGTGATACAAATTAACTTGTTTAAACTTTTCTTTTATATTCTGGTCTAATTCACTACTATCTCCAAATAATAAAGCCTTAAAAACATCTTTTCTTTTAATATGCTTATTTATTGATTTATATAATATTTCTTTTAATTTGATAATATAATCTGTAATATCTAGTCTAGTATCATTTGCTTCGATTATATTTAAATTTTTGTTTACATCTAAATTAAAATATGTTTTTTTCGAATAATAATACTTTCTTTCATTAAATCCCCTATAATTAGCTTCTTCATTAAATCTTCTTAAATTTCCTTCTATTTTATATGTTTTAAGCAATTTTAGATCATCTTCTGCTTTGAAACTAACTTTAATATTATTAAAATCTATTAATTTAGCAATATAATAATTAGAGTATTCTTTAGTGTTTTTTTCAATAATTTTAAGATTATATAAATTATTAGGATTTTGGGTTCTTGATATCTCATTATATTTATATACTTTTTCAATATTTTTATTTATGCTATTTACTCTTAGTATTGCTAAAACAATACCTATTATTAGTACAAGTATTTTAAAAAAATATTTCTTATATATTTTTTTTATAATATCATTATACTTTTTCTTTGTTTTATTCTTTATATTGTAACTAAATAATAGAGAGATTAAAGAAAACAAAAGAAAAACAATCAATAAAAATAGGGTTTGTATATTAATATACACCCCTATAAATGTTCCTATTAAATATCCTAGAGAAATATATGTCATTTATCTCCTTATGCCCAAACATATATCCCTATTTTTTATTATTATTAATATTTTATTTTTAAAAATACTAAAGACATTAGATATTTTTTACTGTTTTATTCTATTCTATACTATCTTTACTTTCTAAATTTGAATTTAATATCCAAGCATTTTGTTTACTATTTGAAATCTTTGTCCAATTTCCCTTTTCATCTATTATATTAACAGTTTCACCTTTTTTAAATGTTATCTTATTATTTGAATACATTAAAGGCATATATTTACCAACAATATCTACTGTTAACTTTTCTGTTTTATATTCACTGGTTTCTTCTGCTGGTTTTTCTTTTGGTTCTTCCTTAACTACTGGTTTTGGTGCTGGTTTTGGTGTTGGCTTAGGTGCTGGTTTCTCTTCTCCTGGTACAGTACCAGAAACATCTATATATTGTGCATACATATATCCAACTATTCCATCTTCTGTTTTAATCTTATACCAATCACCAGTTTTAGAAATAACATCAACAGGATCATTTTTATAAAGATTAGTTAATGTTTTAGTTCCTTGAGTTGAAGGACCTGATCTTACTCTAACATTTGAATCATTAACTTTACCTGGTATCGCAAAAACTAAATTTGCCATTAGTATTACAAAAAATATTGATAAAATTAATATTTTTAAAAAAGTTTTTTTCATTAAATTTCCTCTTTCTTTTTTGGTTTAATTTCAATTCCTAATTCGTCTAATTGTTCTTGTTTTACTTTAGATGGTGCTCCAACCATTAAGTCTTGAGCTTTTTTATTCTTTGGAAATGCTGTGATCTCTCTTACATTTTCTACTTCACATATTAACATAACTATTCTATCTATTCCAGGTGCTGCTCCAGCATGTGGAGGTGCTCCATATTGAAAAGCAGTATATAATGCTCCAAATTCTCTTTCAACATCCTCTTTAGAATATCCTGCGATTTCAAAAGCTTTAACCATTATATCAATATCATGATTTCTAACAGCTCCAGAAGCTAATTCATAACCATTACATACCATATCATATTGATAAGCAAGTATTTCAAGTGGTGGCATATTTTCTAATGCTCCAAGACCACCCTTTGGCATTGAAAATGGATTATGTCCAAAATCAATT
>CAZLWI010000053.1:0-5388 GCA_964563525.1 uncultured Lachnospiraceae bacterium
ACTCCCATCATATCTGGTGTTGCAACTACTATATCAAAATCAAACCAATTTTCTTGTTCAATTTTAGGTAGTAAGTCTTCTGCTCCTACAAAGTCTGCACCTGCTGCTTCTGCTTCTTTAGCCTTATCTCCTTTTGCAAAAACTAATATTCTTTGAGTTTTTCCTGTTCCATTTGGAAGTACAACTGTACCTCTAACTTGTTGATCTGCCTTTTTTGAATCAACTCCTAATTTGATATGTAATTCTACTGTTTCATCAAATTTTCTTTTAGGTAATTTGTCAATTAACTTAAATGCTTCTTCTTGTGTATAAAATTTACTTTTTTCAACTAATTTAGCTGCTTCTTTATAAAATTTACCTCTTTTCATTTTTTCCTCCTTTGGTAATAACGAATTTCTTCTCCCAATTTATTTTTTATTTTGTATATTTTTTTATTTTTTTGTTTTTTACTTTGTTTTGTTTTTTGTTTATTAATAATTATTTACCATCTACAGTAATTCCCATAGATCTAGCTGTTCCTTTTACCATTTCCATCGCTGATTCAATTGAACTTGCATTTAAATCTGGCATTTTAGTTTCAGCTATTTTTCTAACTTGTGCTTCTGTTAAATTAGAAACTTTTGATTTATTTGGTTCCCCTGAACCTTTACTTATTCCTAATTCTCTTTTTATTAATGCTGATACTGGTGGAACTTTTGTTATAAATGTGAAAGATTTATCTTTATTAACAGTTATAACTACAGGAATTAACATTCCTTGTTGACTAGCTGTTTTATCGTTAAATTCTTTAACAAATTGCATAATATTTATTCCACTTGAACCTAATGCTGGTCCTACTGGTGGTGCAGGACTTGCCTTCCCTGCTTCTATTTGTAATCTTATGATTATTTTTTCATCTTTTTTATCTTTCTTTTCGTCAGCCATTTCGCTCTCCTTTATTTAATCACTTTCTGAATTTGTGAAAAATCTAATTCTGTACTAGTATCTCTACCAAACATTGATATTAAGATTTTTACTTTTTGTTTGTCTTTATTTATTTCTTCTACTTGTCCTATATATCCTTTTAATGGATCTGATAATATTTCTACTGTATCTCCAACTTCATAATCAACTATTATTTCTACATCTTCAAATCCCATATGTCTAACTTCTGAATCTGATAGGGGAATTGGATCTCCTCCACCAACAAATCCTGTAACTCCTGTTGTATTTCTAACTATATACCATGTTTCCTCAGTTACAATCATTTTAATCATTACATAACCAGGATATACTTTTTTAATTTTAGTTTTTCTTTGACCATCTTTAATTTCAATTTGTTCTTCCATTGGAACAACTATTTGAAAAACATAATCTTGAAGTTCTCTATTCTCTATTAATTGTTCTAAGTCTTTTTTAACTTTGTTCTCATAACCTGAATATGTGTGTACCACATACCATTTAGGCTCTTTTGAATTTTCTTCTTCCATAATAGCCTCCTTTATTTGTCAGCTTCTTTATTTTCTGTTTTTTCTTTATCTTCCTTGCTTTCTTCTTTGCTCTCTTCTTGATCTGTTTTCTCTTTTTCTTCTATTTTATATTTGTTTTTTTGTACTTGTTTAGAAAACTGTTTATTTAAAGCACCAAAAACTAAATCTGAAACAAAAATAATTGCTGCTGTCAAAACAACAATGAAAATAACTGCTGAAGTAGATTTAACTAATTCTGATCCTGTAGGCCATGTTACTTTCTTAAGTTCTTGTTTCATTGTGCCTTTTCCTACAACAGCTCTTTCAGCTTTTTTTGCAAGTTTGGTTTTTTCTTTATTAGCTTTCTTTGCTTCCTTTTGTTTTTGTTTATCTCTTTTCTTGTCTTCTTTAGATAATTTTACATTAACTGTTTTTTCTTCTTTAATATCTTCTTGTTTATCTTTTTCTAATTCTTTTTTTCTTTCTTTAACAGTTAGCTTTTTAGATTTATTCTTTTTAGCCACTATATCCTCCTAATAAGCAGTCTATTTAGTTTCTTTATGTACTGTTCTTTTATCACAGAACTTACAATACTTTAGTATTTCTAATCTATCAGTATTGTTTCTTTTATTTTTAAATGTTGTGTAATTTCTTCTTTTACATTCTGTACACTCTAAAGTTATTACTTCTCTAGGTCCTTTTGCTGCCATATTACTACCTCCTAATTTACAACCACTCTATATTAAAAAAAGAGCTTCCTAAGCATCTAGGCAATCCCCTTGTCAAAGGTTTGACTTCTGAAGCTGAAGTCTTTTCACGATGTGAACATTTTCTATGCTAATTTATAATACCACATATATATCAATTATGTCAATACTTAGCAAGTTGTTTTTAGTATTCTGAATTTTAAATTGCTCTATAAATTTATTAATCTTCATTTTACTTAATATCTATCAAAAATTTTTGTTAAAATATTGATTGTAAGTTCAGGATAATTAGTTAAACTCATATGTTTATCACAATCTAATTCAACAAAATACTTTTCTGGTGCTTTTATAGCTTTATAGCAATCTTTCATGTATTGATATGGAAATACTTCATCTCCTGTAACAGCTACTAAATAAAATGGTGTTTTTATTTCTCCATTTATTAAAAAGTCTGTATTAAGAGCAAATAATGATGCTACTAATGATAAAGGATATTCTTCTAATGAATATGGATCTTTATTATTCTCATCATTTACCATTGTTTCTATATTTCTTACTTGTTCTTCATTAAAGATACATCTCTCAACATTATTAATATAATCAGTTGCTCTAATTTTCTTTTTAGGCATTATTTTAGCAATCATTTTCATAATATTTTGTACTATTTTTAATCTTGATGGAGTTAATTTTATTTTGACTTTAGTTACTCCTTCAACACCAGGAATTGTTGATATTATAACATTATGTGATACAACAGCTTTAGGTCTTGAATCAATTGATGCTACTTTAGATGCTACTATTCCACCTTGACTATGACCAAATAGGATTATTCTATCTCCAAATTTAGCTTTAGCATATGTTATTGCATCTATAGAATTTTCAACTAAATCGTCTAAAATAAAATCTTTCTTTATTCTAGGACTTTTACCATGTGATATAAAATTTAGACCTATAATATTATAGCCTAATTTAGATAATGGTTCTAAAAACTCATTATATGTTTGGGGATATGCCATTGTCCCTGGTAAAAATACTATTACAGGTTTACTTGTTTCACCTTCCCATATTGATAAAACTATAGGATATTTTCCTGATATTATAGTTTCTTCATAATACTTATATTTATTTGTTTTTTTACTTTTCTTATTTTTTTTATCTTTTACTTTTTCTTCTTTGTTTTTCTCTTTCATTTGCCTCATTAATTATTCTTTCTTTTAATTTTGTTTTTCTTTTAGTAGTTTTAACAGTATTTACCATTCTTTTTAAAATAGCATCACTACCTATTATTATTAATTTTTCTTTAGCTCTAGACATTGCTGTATATAATATGTTTCTTGTAAGTAACTGAGGTACTGCATATGGAAGTACTAATACCACTCTTCTAAATTCACTACCTTGAGATTTATGAACAGTTATTACATATGAATGTATAATTTGATCTAATTCAGAAAATAGATATTCCGCTACCTTCCCATCATCAAATTCTATTATTATCTTCTTTTCTTTCTCATCAATTTTTATTATTTTTCCATTATCACCATTAAATACACCCGTTCCAACAATATCTGCTTGTTTCCATATAAGTTCATAATTATTTTTAATTTGCATTACTCTATCATTTTTCTTAAATTCAATTTTACCATATTGTTTGCCTTTATTTCTATTAAAAGTTTTCTGTATTTCACTATTTAAATTAATAGTTCCACATTTTCCTTTTTTAGTAGGTGATAATATTATTGAATTTTCAAAAAAATCATTTATATTTTCTTTTTCTAAAAACTGAATTAATTTTTTAAATATATCATCAACATCTTCTGATTCTATTATTTGCATATCAGATTGTTTTTTACTTTTTTTATCTTTTGATTTGTTTTTTACTTTTTCTCTATTTGCATTATCTATTTCTATATATTTACCATTATTTACTCTATGAGCATTTAACACAATATCACTTTCTTGTGCCTGTCTAAAGATTTCTTTTAAATATATTGTTGTTAATACTTTTGATTCAATTAAATCTGATAATATTTTACCAGGTCCTACTGAAGGTAGTTGATTTATATCTCCTATAATTACTAATTTAGTATTTAATTTTAAAGCTTTAATAATATAGTGGAAAAGATAAATATCTAACATTGATGCTTCATCTATTATTAGAAGATCTGCTTCTAATTTCTCTACTTCAAAATATACAGCTTGTTCTTTATCTTCATCAAATTTACCTATATTTAACAATCTATGTATTGTACTTGCATTATGTCCTGTTATTTCAATAATTCTTTTAGCAGCTTTACCTGTTGGTGCAGCTACTGCAACCTTCCTATTATTAGATTCAAATATATTTATTATAAATTGTAGTATTGTTGTTTTACCTGTTCCAGGTCCACCAGTAATTATGCTAATATTATTTTCATTTACTGATTTGATTGCATCTCTTTGATCATTTGTTAATTCAATTTTACTTTGTTTTTCTAATTTATCTAATTGTTTATCAAAATCTATTATCTTATCTATACTACTATTATTAATATCTAATAATTTTTCAACAATATTATTTTCTGCATAATCTATAGATTTTAAATATATATATTCTTCTTTTATAACTAAATAATCATTAATTTCTAATTTATTTAGTAAATCTTCTAAATACTCATACCCTACTTCTATGTTCTTTAATATAAAATTTATAAGTTCTTGTTTATCTACAATTGTATCTCCATTATTTAAATGTATCTTTATTACATACTTAATAATCGCTACTATTCTATTTTCATTTTGTGGTGATATACCTTGTGCTAATGCTATTTTATCTATATCTTTAAAACTAATATTATATAATAAGTCTATTAATATATATGGGTTTTCTTTAATTATTTCTATTGAGTTTCCTTTATATTTTTCATAAATTTTATTAATATTATTCATAGATAAATTGTATTCTTTTAAAAACTCTACTAAATTAAATAATTCTTTTTTATTCCTGAATTCTTCACCTATCTCAATTGCTTTAGATTTAGAAATACCTTTAACCTTCTCTAACTCTTCAGGGTTATTATATAAAATTTCCAAAGAATCTTTACCAAATTTTTCTACAATTCTTTCAGCTATCTTAGGTCCAATTCCTGTAAGTACACCTGAAGAAAGATAATTTTCTATCTCTTTCTCTGCTTCAGGAAAAATTTTAGTAAATGTTTCTGAATCAAATTGTAAACCATAATCTTTATGTTCAATAT
>CAZLWI010000054.1:0-5313 GCA_964563525.1 uncultured Lachnospiraceae bacterium
TATATCTATTTCTTCTTTAGTATTAAAAACACTTAAACTAACTCTTGTAGTAGCAAGAGTATTAAGGTATGTATGAAGCGGCATAGCACAATGATGTCCAGATCTAGTTGCAATTGAATATGAATCTAATATTGTTGTAATATCATGTGCATGTATATCTGTAAAATTAAATGAAACTAAAGGTAGAGTTTCTTTATTTGATCTAAATATTTGTATATTTTCTATGTCCTCTATTTTACTTAATAAATAATTTATTAGAATATCTTCATGTTTTTTAATATTATCTAATCCTATTTCTTCCATCCATTCAATAGCTCTTTTTAATCCTACTATTCCACCTATATTAAGAGTCCCTGCTTCAAATCTCATTGGAGGCTTCTGATATTTTATTTTATCTTTATATACATATTCAATCATTTGTCCACCATATTGATATGGTCTCATTTTTTCTAATAAATCTTTTTTACCAAAAAGAACTCCTATTCCCATTGGCCCATAAATCTTATGCCCAGAAAACACTAAAAAATCACAATCAATATTTTTAATATTAATTTTTCTATGTGCTAATAATTGCGTTGCATCAACCAATACTACTATGTCTTTATTGTATTCTTTAATCTTTTTAATAATCATTTCTAAGTCTATTATCTCAGCAGTAACATTTGAAGCTGCAGTTATTGTAACTAATTTAGTTTTCTTATTTAAAAATTTAAATATATCATCAAACTTTAAATTATTATCATTATCTAATTCTACAATATTAATTTTAAAACCTTTATCTTTTGACAATTCTTGCCAAGGAACAAAATTTGCATGATGTTCTAATATTGTAGTAATTATTTCATCATCTTTTTCTAAATTATCTTTTCCCCATGTACTTGCAACTAAATTAATACTCTCTGTCGCAGATTTAGTAAATATTATTTCATCTATATTTGAATTAATATATTCCGCTACCTTCCCTCTAGATTCTTCTAATAGTTTAGTTGCTTTATCACCTAAAAAATGAGCTGATCTTCCAGTATTTGAATTTGAAAACTTATAGTAATCTAGAACTGAATCTAATACACAATTAGGTTTTTGTGATGTTGCAGCAGAATCAAAATATATTATTTTCTTACCAACATTATCTATATTTTCATCTTTTAAAAACTCAAATTCTTTTCTTATTTTATTTATATCAAAAACTATATCCATATTAGTCTCCTAATTTATCTTTCAATTCTTTTTTAAGTTCTATTTTAAGTTCCCTATTTTTTACTTTATCTAATATTGGTATTATTTTAGATTCAGCAATAATATTTTCTGCTTCTTCTTTTGTAAATCCTCTTGATGTAATATAGTATATTTGTTCTTCATCAAATTTACCATGATTTGAAGAATGACTACCCTTTATTTCATCTTCATGTGATAATAATATTGGAAGTGAGATTGCTTTAGAGTTTTTACTATAATTTGTAATTGATTCATATTCATTTCCAATAGACCCTTTTGATCCTTTTCTAAAATCAATTGTCCCTTTAAATATTTTACTTGATTCATCTTTTAAAACACCTTCAATAACTATATTACCTATTGTATCTTTTGCAATATGTCTTTGATTAAATGACATATCATATTCTTCTTTATTGTTTAATACATAAGTTAAGGTAATATCTGCATGTGAATTTTCTTCTATTAAATCAGATGTATAGTTAAGGTATTTATTATATTCACCAAAATCTACTTTTATAATATTATTTTGTGCGTTTTCATCAACAATAACTGAAATAGATTCTAGTTTCGATCTAGCTTCTTTGTTTTCATTTTTGTTAATATTATTTAATCTTTCTCTATCAACTAAAATTAATTCTAATTTAGAATTCTTTTCTAGTTTAATTCTAGTTACTAAATTAAATATTTGTTTAAATTCTAAAATATATATTGCTTCTGTATTTTCTTTTAAATGTATATCAATTAATAAATTATCATAATTGCTGATTGTATATCTAATAGCTCCACTTCTAGATATTTGAAAATTTTTAATGTTTTCTTTTTTATCTTTATTATTTTTATTGTTTTTATCTATATCTATTTCGATATCTGTTTTATTATCTAATTCTTTACCATTTAAATAAATATATTTATTTAGATTATTTCTATTTAAATCTATAATTTCTTTTGATATACCATGATCTATTTCACTAAAGTATCTATCCATCTCTATATTAATTATTTCTTTTTGATCTTTATTATTTTTATTATCTTTTTTCTTGTTTTCTAATTTATCTATATTATTAGATAAGTCTATTGTTGATTCATTAACATTTAACCAATTCCAAGATTTACGAGTTATTTTATTTCCTTTATATTCCATCATGTCCCTCCAATTCTAGATTAATTAGATTATTCATTTCAACCGCATATTCTAAAGGTAATTCTTTTGAAATTGGTGATGCAAATCCTCTTACTATCATAACTTTTGCATCTCTTTCTTCTAAACCTCTACTCATTAAATAGAATATTGTATCATTTTCTATTTTACCTATTTTAGCTTCATGTCCTATATCAGTATTTGATTCTCTTACATCAATTACAGGTATTGTATCAGATACAGATAGATCATCTAGTATTAAAGAATCACAATCTGAATTTGATTTAACTCCTTTTGCTCCTTTTTGTACTTTAATTATATTTCTAGTAGTATTAATTCCACCATTTCTTACTATTGATTTTGTATTAACAATAGATGATGAATTTTTACCTATATGAATAGCTGTACAACCATTGTCTATATTTTGATTTTCTCCTGCAAATGTTATTCCTGTAAATGTAGAACTAGATCCATCTCCTTTTAATATTGATGTTGGATAAAGCATTGAAACTTTTGATCCAAATGAACCAGATACCCATTCTATTTTTGCATTTTTCTCTAATATTGCTCTTTTAGAATTTAAATTATACATATTTTTAGACCAATTTTCTATTGTTGAGAATTTCATATGTCCATTTTCTTTAACAAATATTTCAACTGCTCCTGCATGGATATTTAATTCATTATATTTAGGTGCTGAACAACCTTCAATATAGTGTAATTTTGAATTCTTACCTAATACTATTAATGTATGTTCAAATTGTCCTGCACCTGGTGCATTTAATCTATAATATGATTGAATTGGCATTATTGCTTCTACATTGTCTGGAACATAAACAAAAGAACCTCCTGAAAAAACAGAATAGTGAAGAGCTGAATATTTATGTAGTTTTGGTGTGATACTTTTACCAAAATATTCTTTAACTAATTCTTCATGTTCTTTTACCGCTGTATTAAAATCTAGGTATATTATACCTTGTTTTGAAAATTCTTCTTTAACATTATGATATACTTCTTCTGAATCATATTGTGCAGATACTCCTGCTAATGATTTAATTTCAGCTTCAGGTATTCCGTAATCTATCAAAAGTATTTACTATATATTCTGGAAGATTCTCCCAACTCTTTTCTTTTTCTACATCTGGTTTAATATATAGTACAAGTTTTGTTAAATCTACTTCAGATAAATCAGGACCCCAATCTGGATTTTTCTTTTCCTTAAATATTTGAAAAGCTTTTAATCTATATTGAAGTAACCATTCAGGCTCTTCTTTACTTTTAGATATTTCTTTAATTATATCTTCATTTAAGCCTTTATCTAAATTTCCTGAATAGTCTATTTGATCATATATATCATAGATTCCTCTATTTTGTTCAAATATTTCTTTATTCTTCATCTATACTCTCATACCCTATTTCTTCAAGTTTTGTAATTAATTCTTCTTTACCAGTTCTAATAATCTTACCATCACGAATAATATGAACATAATCTATATCTAAACTTTCTAATATTTCTCTATGATGTGTTATTATTATAACTGCATTATCTTCTGATAAATATTTTTTTACATTTTCTGATACTATTTTTAATGCATCAATATCTAAACCTGAATCTGTTTCATCTAATAGTGCAAGTCTTGGTTTTAATATATTTAATTGAAGCATTTCCATTTTCTTTTTCTCTCCACCTGAAAAACCTTGATTAAAGTATCTTGTTGCATATTCAGGTAGAAGATTCAATTTTCTCATTTCTTTTTGTAATTCTAAATTAAATTCTATTATCCCTATTTCTTTACCAGTAACTGCTATTTTAGATTGTCTTAAAAATTCTGCAACACTTATTCCTGGTATTTCTTTAGGATTTTGAAAAGATAAGAATATTCCTCTTTTAGCTCTTTTGCTTGTATCTAATTTTCTAATATCTTCATTCATATATTCTATTACAGCTTTTTCTGATACTTCATATATTGGATTACCCATTATTACATTAAATAATGTTGATTTACCTGAACCATTAGGTCCCATAATTACATGAACTTCTCCAGAATTAACTTTTAAATTTATATTTTCTAAAATATTTTTATTTTCTATTTTAATATTTAAATTTTCTATATTTAATATTTGCATATTTATCCTCTCTTAGCATAATTATTATATCATAGTAGTCAAAATTCTTACATAGCTTACAAAAAAAAGAAGACTTAAATTTTCTTCTTTTTTCTAATTCTAATATTTCTTGTTAATTATTATCTCATTCTATCAATTTCTTGTTGTTTCTTTTTCTCGTTTTCTTCATCTTCTTTTTCTTTTAATATTTTTGCTTTTTCTTCTGTTTGCTCTTTAAGCTTTAAAGCTTTAGCTTTTTCTTTTAAAAGTTTATCTATTTCTAATATTTCTTCATCTTTTAAAGTTTTAGCTCTTCCTATTTTAGGTTTTTGATATATTGAAAGACTAGGTATTAAGGTTTTATCAATATAGTCTTCACCCTCTTTTAATATTCTATGTTCCTCAGGTGTTACCTTATGATCTGTCCAATCTTCTGCTATTTCTTCATTAGGTAAAAATATTATCTTTTGGATTTTTTTCATATCTCCTTTAATGTCTTTATCTTTAAGTTCTTTTATTTCTTTGTTTTCTTCTTTCATATCTAACTCCTTTAATTCATATAATCTTTAAGTTTTTCACAGATCTCAGGTGTAGAAAATAGTTTTCTTAAAGCTTTAGCTTCAATTTGTCTAATTCTCTCTCTTGTTACATTAAAAACTCTACCTACTTCTTCTAAAGTTCTACCTTTACCATTATCTAATCCAAATCTAAGTTTTAATACCATTGCTTCTCTTTCTGTTAAAACTTTCATAACATCTTCTAAATTTTCTTTTAATAATATGTATGAAGCTGATTCATGTGGTGAAGGACTATCTTCATCTGGAATAAAATCACCTAAATGACTATCTTCTTCT
>CAZLWI010000055.1:0-4980 GCA_964563525.1 uncultured Lachnospiraceae bacterium
ACCATTTTGAAGTTGAATTATATAATCTGGATAAAAGTTATTTCTTCTAAATGCTTTTCTATATACGATACTAAAGAAATCATCGCCTTTATCACCATTTTTGTATATCCATTTAACTGGATTGTATTTTTCACACCAATCTTCAAAAACTAGTTCTGTGTAAGTTCTATTAGGCGAAATTAAGATGTTATTTCCATATTCGACAAATACATTTTTATTCATTGTTTTTGTACTTTCCATTCTTTTGTGTTGTTTATAATATTGATTATTTGGAATACACCATTCTTTTTTTAGAATTTCTGTTTCTTTTATATCTGCAATTTCTTCTTGATTTATTTTACTAAATACTTCAACTAATCTGTCACGATTATTAACTAAGAAAGCATTATATTCACGAAGTTTCATGTTTTTTAACAATTTATTTTCATGCTCAAAATCCTTTTCTTCTTGGGACATAAGAGACATTTGCAAATCTTCTGGCCCAAATAATAATCTTAAAGCATTATTTGATATATTTTCATCTATGCCAATTGCTCTTGCTATTCTTCTTTTAGCATCTCTGATTATAAAACCATCATCATGGTTATTTAACTCATGTTCACCGGCAAATATCATATTCAACTTTAAGATATCACGAGTTGTACGAGCAACTCCTTCGATTGCTTCTGTTTTAAGTTTTGTACTAAATACATAGCCTTTTGTCTTTTCTAATTCTGTTTTATCTAATTCCCCGTTGTTGTTTAAATCACATTCTTTTAACATTGTCTTTCTAACAACATCAACAACTGCTTTTGGATTTACTGCATATCTATCATTACCATCCAAACTCTCTTTCTCTAGAGTAAATGATGGAGCATTCATTTTTCTCTTATACTGATATGTATAAAATGAATCACTAAGACTATTAGTCAAACCTTCTTTGAATTCACTATCTAATGTGTACACATAACAATTATCTAACAAATCATTTCCATAATGTTTTCTTTCAGGCATTCTTCTAATTCTACCAATAGTTTGAATATTAAATCTTTCCGTTCCACCTTCACGAAGTTTAACTAGTATTTTTGCCCTAGGACAATCCCATCCTGTAGCGATTGCTTGTTTAAATAACAAAAAAGCATATTGTCCATCTAATTTTTTTATTTCATCTGGATTATCCGGATGATCACCACTAAACCAAGAAGTTACTAAACCAGAATTTTGACTATATCCCATGTTTTCAAGTTCTTGTTTAATTCTTGTAATCCATTCTTCAGAACCATTTGGGAATTGAATTAGAACTAAAGGTCTTATATTCAATCCAAGTTTATCATATTCTGCTTGTATTTCCTTTCTTTTCGTATCCGCTAAACTTAATAACAACAAATCATCATCTAAATTATTATTTTCTTCAATTGCTTTTGAAACACCATTATTTATTGAAATGCCAGAAGCAATTAGACCACTTGCAATAACCTCATTATCTTCAATTATTTCTGTATGATTTCCTTTACTTATTGGTGTAGCAGATATTCTTAAAACATGAACTGGATTGATATTGGAAACATATTCGTTTGCAGTATCTCTATATTTATGTTCTTCATCTATAATCATAAATATATCAATATTGCTATTATGGCAAGAATTAACTTTAGACATTAAGTCCCTATATTCTCCCTCTTGTAAAGCAATATTTGACGCTCTATTTATTTTATCCCAATTTATAAAATATACATTGCCATCTGGTGATGACTCGTTAATAAAATCATATACATCACCGTAAGATATTCCTTCTGTAACTTCTATAAAACTATCTTGTGATTGTTTTTGTAAACCCCCAGCACCTGGGCAAAGCCATAAAAAAACTGTTTTAGGATGTTCATCCAAATAATCATCAATGAACTTACATGCTAGTACTGTTTTACCTGAACCAGTTGGTGCATATAAAACAAGTTCATCATTATCAGCACATTTTCTTAATAAAGATTCTTCATGTTTTTCTTGAAATCTATATAAATTAGCCTTGAACATTATTCAGCAGCCTCCTTTAATTCTTGACCAAAATATTCTTTTGGTATATATTTAAAATTTTTATTATCAAACATTTTTATTTCTTCTGTATCAAATATTACATTTTGATTTACCCATAATCGTTTTATCTTATTATAATTTGTTTCGTCAGATATATATTTTTTATAATCATCTCTATTAAAGATTATTACATTCTCTACATTATCAACTTCAATAGCATACTCTAACTCAATCATCTCTTTTATATGTAAACATAAAACATTACTTAATAAATAATCTTCCGGTTTTCTAGGTGTCCAATCGCATTGGAAATATTTAACATTTGATTTAAAACCAACTGACATAGGAATATCACTACATATATATGTCCCTTTTAACGGATTGCCATTTATGTCTATGCCATTTATAGTACATTCTGTTCTTGGCCATGTAACATATTTAGCAATACCATATTTTTCCCATTCTTCATCTCCTTTTTTCAATCCTTTTTTTGTAAATTCTTTTTCTTCTTGTTCAGAAATTTCATTATTTGTTACAAGAATACACTTTCTTTTTCCACCGTCTTCCGCATTTAAAAGGTTAACAGCTTGAAGCGTTGTTCCAGAACCAGCAAAAAAATCTAAGATTGTTGCATCGTTTTTTTGTAAACAAGCCTCTAAACAATCTCTTACTAAATATAAAGATTTTGGAAATGAAAATCTTGTACCTAAGATTTGAGATAATAATTGAGTTCCATAAATATTAGCAGAATACTTGGAGTCATTCCATAAAGTTTTTCTCGTATACATTTGCTTTTGTCTTTGAATGTTTAAAATTCCTTTTATCGGAACAACAACTAATTCTTCAAAAATGTCTCCAACAGTTTCTCTTGCAAATCTCCATCTTCTCTCAATACCGTTTTTATCTATTGGCCAAACATAAATTTTATCATCTACATTTATATTTGCACTTTCTGGATGATAATCATTATCTGGAACATCTCCAAATCCAATTACTTTATCATCTCTTACTATTATTGGATAAAAGCAATTGGGGGAACCATTTCTCTTTGAATTTTCTTTTCCCCAATCTCTAAATGGTGTCAATTCTCCTTCTTTTCTTTTTTCTTTTTGAATATAATAACTTCTTCTTGGATAAACAAAGTAAGCATATTCATGACAATATGAAAAATTTGCCCCCTGTATTCCACCGGGATTATGAACTATTGAAATACAATCTATATTATATTTTTCTGCAAATAATTCTTTTAATAATAAACCAAGTGTATTCAATTCATTCTCATCAATTGCACAGATTAAAGCACCATCTTTATTCAATAATTTTTTTGCTATTTTTAATCTAGTATTCATCATGGATAGCCATTTGCTATGTCTATATAAATCATTTATATCAGCGTAATCATTATTATATTTCCAATCTTTAGCACCAGTGTTATAAGGAGGATCAATATATATACAATCTATTTTTCCTCTATGAGTTTTTTCTAATAAATAAAGAGCCTGTAAATTATCACCTTGAATAATAAAATTATACGGAAGAGATTTGTCTTTGCATATTTTCCTCGTTTCATCTGCACAAAAAATAGGTATCTCATTTTTTAATCTTTCATCTACTTCTTCAGTATGCTCTTCAAATACCAATCCAAATTTTTTATCTGTTATATGATTTTCTATTTCATTAAATGCTCTTATTGAATTGTCGTCAGTATGATTTTTCTTTAGTTCTTCAAGAAATTTAATCATTTCATCTCTTTTTAATTTTGTTAAATTAGCCATTAATTGCCTCCTACTTTATACTACAATAATTATACCATTAAAGTTTGATGTTTCATACCGCCTAAAAAAATAAAAAGGAAAATATTTTCATATTATTCCTCCTTACTCTTCTTTATATTAACAGCGAATCCTCCTACAAAGTAGACAATGTTCGCGTAATCACTAATTGGCAGGGTTATAGTCATCCGAACACAATTACTTTATAAATTCAAATAGTTCTATTTTACTATCTACGTTTCCAATATAAGTCATTGAATTTTTTAATATATTATATCCACCCTCAGAAACTGAAATTGCTATTATTTTGGTACCGCTATTTTGACTTTCTAAAGCAAATTTCATCATCTCGGATCCATAACCTTTATGCTGGTAAATATCTTTAATTACAATAGAAGCTAAGTACTTAAAATTAGATCTATAATTAAACAATTTGGGATTTATGCAAACATCTCCAACTAAAATTTTATTGTAAAAAGCATCATATAATTTTTCTTCAATTCCAACCATTATTAAATAACCAACAATTTCATTTAATTTATCCCTTAATAATATTGCTTCGTTATCATTATATCGACTATACCACGAAAATGGCGTTATACTATCAGAATAAAAATTGTCATCAATTTCCATTATTTTATCTAAAATATCTGAAGTTACAAGTTCTTTTGTAATATTCATTATAATCACTCCTATTAAAATTATAACAAAAAAACTATAAAAAATAAATTTTATAGTTTTATATTTACAGCGAATCCGCCTACAAAATAGACTATGTTCGCATAATCACTAATTGGCAGGGGCAGCAAGAGTTGAACTCGCACAAACAGTTTTGGAGACTGTCATTCTACCATTAAATTATGCCCCTATTCCATATAACTAATTTAACATATTATAAATTTTTTTTCAACATATTTCAAAAAAGTTCTAATATACTACAATAGGTGATTCAAGTGAGTTTAATAACATACACTCCTAAAGAACTTGATTTATTAGCACGTCTTATGCGCGCAGAAGCCATAGGAGAAGGCGCGTTAGGAATGCTCATGGTTGGTAATGTTGTTGTAAATCGCATTCTTGCTAATTGCTTAACTTTTAAAGATATCAACACTGTTACTGAAGCTATTTTTCAAAGTCCCGGGGGATTTGTTGGTACAACCAGTCCTCTTTTTTTAAATAGTGCCACAACTTACGAAAA
>CAZLWI010000056.1:0-4792 GCA_964563525.1 uncultured Lachnospiraceae bacterium
GAAAGAAAACAAATTAGAAAATATCAAATATATTCAATCATTAGGATTTTCAGAAAAGTTTGCTAAAAATGCTACATATCATAAAGAGGGAGATGTTCCAGAAGAAGAGAGGACAATAGAAGAAAAACTTCTAGATATATTTGATCAATTTGTTTACTGTTCTGCAGGAAAAGGTAATACACCATCTGATAATTATGTTAAATATACAAATAGTAATATGATTATAGATATTGGAGATTTCGGTTATATAGGATATTTAACTATAAGAATAGCAGGTCGAATTAATTCAATAGATTATAGTACAGCAAATCAAACTCTTCGAGAGCAACTTTATAGAATAGTAGAGTTCGGAGAATTAAGTTCAACAAAATATAATTTTGAAAATTGTACAAATCTTGTTGGCCCTTTAACAACTCCATCTTCTTTAAGTTTTTATAATGTTACTAGTTTTACTAATTTATATAAAGGTTGTTCTAATTTAACTGGAAGTCTTTCGGATGATTTATTTATAAATGCTTACAATGCTACTTCATTTAGTGGAGCTTTTTATAATTGTTCTAATTTAACTGGAAGTATACCAGAAAATTTATTTTATAGTTGTGAAAGTGCTACAGATTTTTCTTCTCTTTTTTTTGAATGCAGAGGTTTAACAGGAAGTATAACAGGAAACTTATTTTCTACTTGTTCAAATGTAACAACTTTTAATAGAACATTTTATAATTGTAGAGGCTTAACTTTAATAGAGTCATCTAATTTATTTAATGGTTGTACAAATGTAACTGATTTTACTCAGACTTTTGCATATTGTATAAATTTAAGAGGCTATGCACCAGCATTATGGCTAATATCTAACGTTAATTATTTTTCTAATTGCTTTGTTTCGTGTAACTCGCTTTCTAATTATTTGCTTATTCCAAATAATTGGAAAGGTATAAATCCTGGGGGTGGACTTGATATGTAATAAACATATCAATCTATTGTAAATATTTTAATAATGATATATAATATAATCAATTATAGAAATATATATATTTCTATAGAAAAATGTATACAAAGTATACAAGATCATTGGAGGAGACACTATGAAAATTACAGATGTACGTGTAAGAAAAGTGAATACTGAGAACAGAATGAAAGCTGTTGCATCAGTAACATTTGATAACGAATTTGTTGTTCACGACATTAAGGTTATCGAGAGCGAAGACGGGTTTTTTATTGCTATGCCTAGCAGAAAAACTCAAACAGGAGAGTTTAGAGATATAGCTCACCCTATTAGCTCAGAAGCTAGAGAT
Organism: uncultured Lachnospiraceae bacterium; assembly: GCA_964563525.1. GTDB lineage: Bacteria > Bacillota > Clostridia > TANB77 > CAG-508 > CAZCCM01. The sequence goes on from CAZLWI010000056.1 coordinate 1,293, forward strand.
AAGATTCAAAAAGCTGTATTAGAAGTTTATGAATCACCAGAAGTTCAAGAAGCTGTTGAACCGGCTAAAGCTAAAGTTGAATCAGACGAAGAATCAGCTGAATAATCTAGTAATCTAAATTAAAAGGCATGTGATTCACATGCCTTTTATATTGTATAAATAGTTTTGATAATTTTTAATAATATTAATGATTTAAATAATTTTAAATAATTTTTAGTATTAATACTTTTATTTATTGCAAAGTATTCTACTACAATATATAATTTGTTTAAAGAATATTTTAAATAAAAGTATAATAAGAGGTAAAAATGATAATAGGTTTAACATCAGATCATGGTGGATATGAATTAAAACAATATATTTTAGAAAATACAAACAAATTAGAAGAAATAGTTGGTAGTGAAATAATATTTAAAGATTTAGGAGCCTATAATACTGAATCTTCAGATTATCCAGATTTTGCAATCAAAATTGCTGAAGAATATTTACAAGGTAATATTGAAAAAGGAATATTAATTTGCAAAAGTGGTCATGGAATGTGTATAGCGATAAATAAGTTTAAAGGGATAAGAGCTTCTTTAGCCAATTCTGCAGACTCAATAATTAATGGAGTAAGAGATGATGATATAAATATGTTGTGTTTATCATCAAATGATTTAGGAAATACTCAAGCTTTAGATGTAATATCTGCTTTTTTAGTAACTAAATTTTTAGATGAAGGTAATTATAGGAGAAGAAAAGATAAAGTTTTAGAAATAGAAGAAAGAAATTTTAAATAAAAGGGGTAGAAATGTCAAATAGTAAGGATTTACAATTTAAAAGAAAAGATGAAAAAGTTGTAGTAAATGAAAAGCATAAATTAAAAACTTTTTTAATTGCAATAATAATAACAATATTATCAGCAACAATTACATATATTTTTGTTAGAGTTAAATATGATGATAATCTTGGAATTGATTCAATAATACAAGGAGAATTAGCTAAAAATGCTTCATCAGATGAAGGTTTTCAGAATCTAATAATTAATTTAAGACAATTGAGAACTAAAATAGATAATGAGTTTATGGGCGATATTGATGAGAATGAATTAGTTCAAAGAGCAATTAAAGGCTATGTAAGTGGATTAAAAGATGATTATAGTGAGTATTTTACACCAGAAGAATGGGCTAAATACAAAGAAGAATTAGAAGGTGAATTTTATGGTATAGGAATATATATGCAATATAATGAAGATAGAAATGTTGTTATAGTTTCTACAATAAAAGGTACACCTGCAGAGGCAGCAGATTTAAAAACTGGTGATATAATATATAAAGTGGATGATGAAGAAGTTTTGGGAATAGATTCAGAACTTGTATCTAAAAAAATTAAAGGTCCAGAAAATACAAAGGTAAAATTGACTATAATAAGAAAAGGTAAAGAAATAACAAAAGAGATTATAAGAAAGAAAGTTACAATTATAAATGTAAACTCTAAAATGATAAATAAAACAATTGGATATATTAAATTAGATTCTTTTGATTCACATGTATATGATGATTTTGTAAAAGCATATAAAGAATTAGAAAAAAAAGGAATGAAGAAGTTAATTCTTGACTTAAGGAATAATTTAGGTGGAGATGTTAATGAAACAGTTAAAATATTAGATGAGTTTTTACCTAAAAAATCAGTATTATTCTATACTCAAGATGTAAATAAAAAAGAAGAATCAAAATTAACACAAAATGATACGGAAATTAATATACCAGTTGTAGTTTTAGGAAATAAGTATTCAGCATCAGCTTCAGAAATTACAATAGCAGCATTGGTTGATCATAAAAAAGCTAAATTTATAGGTGAGAAAACTTATGGTAAAGGTGTAATACAAGGTGTTTTTGAAACAACAAATGGTGCTGCTTTAAAATTAACAATAATGGAATATTTTAGAGTTAATAAAGAAAAAATACATAAAGTTGGTATTAAACCAGATATCGAAGTTAAAATAGATGAAAATAAAAAAGATAAAAATGGTAAAGTAATAGATTCACAATTAAATAGAGCAATAGAAGAATTAAACAAAGAATAAGAGGAGATAATTATGTCAGAAGAAAATAATATTACACAAGAAGATATTAATAAATTAATGAAAGTAAGAATGGAAAAATTAGAAGAATTAAAAAATGAATCTAAAAATCCTTTCTTAATCACAGAATACGATAGAGATACTTTTTCTAAAGAAATATTAGATGATTTTGATAAATATGATGGGAAAGATGTATCTATAGCTGGTAGATTAATGCTTAAAAGAATAATGGGTAAAGCTTCATTTGCACATATACAAGACAGTACTGATAGGATACAAATTTATGTAAGTATTAATGATTTAGGTGAAGAAGACTATAATGCTTTTAAGAAAACAGATTTAGGAGATATTATAGGGATAAAAGGATTTGTATTTAAATCTAAAACAGGTGAAATAACAGTACATGCAAAAGAATTTATTCTTTTATCAAAGGGGATAAGACCATTACCAGATAAATATAGTGGAATTAAAGATGTAGATATTAGATATAGACATAGAGAAGTTGATTTAATAGTAAATCCAGAAGTAAAAGAAACATTTAAGAAAAGAATAAAAATATTAGATGAAATAAAAAGATATTTAAATGATCATAATTACTTAGAAGTTGAAACTCCAATATTACAAACAGTAGCAGGAGGTGCTGCTGCAAAACCATTTAAAACACATCATAATACATTACATTTAGATATGTATTTAAGAATAGCAAATGAACTTTTTTTAAAAAGATTAGTTATTGGTGGATTTGATAGAGTATATGAAATGGGTAAAATGTTTAGAAATGAAGGTATAAGTATTAAACATAATCCAGAATTTACTAATTTAGAACTATATGCAGCATATCTTAATTATTTTGATATGATGGACTTAACAGAGGATTTAATTAGAACAGTATCAAAAAATGTTTTAGGTAAAACAGTTATTGAATATGAAGACTTAAATATTGATTTAGAAACAAAATGGAAAAGAATCACTATGATTGATAGTATCAAAGAAGTAACAGGTGTAGATTTTAATGATATAAAAACAGATGAAGAAGCAATAGAATTTGCAAAATCAAGGAATTTAGAAGTTGATCCATCAAAGAAAACAAGAGGTGGAATAATGAATATATTCTTTGAAGAATATGTTGAAGAAACTTTAATTCAACCAACCTTTATATATAATTATCCAATTGAAATATCACCACTTGCTAAAAAATTAGCTGAAGATGAAAGAATGACACAAAGATTTGAGCTATTTATTGGTGGTAGAGAATATGCAAATGCCTATTCTGAGTTAAATGATCCAATTGATCAATTAGAAAGATTTGAAGATCAATTAAGACAAAGAGAATTAGGAGACGAAGAAGCTAATTTACTAGATAAAGATTTTGTTCAAGCAATGGAATATGGTATGCCTCCAATGGGTGGACTAGGTATAGGAATAGATAGATTAATAA
>CAZLWI010000057.1:0-4652 GCA_964563525.1 uncultured Lachnospiraceae bacterium
AAATTTTAATAGATGGTATTAATATTCAAAATATTAGAAAACAAGATTTAAGAGAAAATATAACTACTGTATTGCAAGATACAACATTGTTTAGTGGAACTATTAAAGAAAATATCAAATACGGAAATATTGATGCTACTGACGAAGAAGCTGAAAAAGCAGCAAAGATTAGTAATGCTCATTGCTTTATAGAAAACTTACCAGATAAATATGATACATTAATCAATCCTGATGATATTTCATTGTCACAAGGAGAAATGCAATTACTTTCAATTGCAAGAGCTGCTGTATCATCGCCATTAATATTAATATTAGATGAGGCTACTTCTTCTATTGATACTAATACAGAAAGACTTGTACAAAATGGTTTAGATAATCTTATGAAGAAATTTACAACATTAGTAATAGCTCATAGATTATCAACAGTACAAAATTCTAATGCTATTATGGTTATAGATCAAGGTAGAATTATTGAAAGAGGTGATCATGATGATCTACTTCTACAAAAAGGTAAGTATTATAATCTATATACTGGTAAAGATGTATTAGTCTAACAAGCAAAAAACATTTTTAAAAAAATTGGTTAAATAATTAAAAAAGAAAATGCCCGAAGATTTATCGATTTTTTCCCGGTATCAATAAAATACCGGAAAATTTTTAACTTTTCTTCCGGTATTCTTTTTATATAATCTAATTAACTTATTAAATTGTTCTTGCTCAAATCTTGATTCTTTAATTAGTTTTCTTCCTCATAGTTAACAGGTATATTAATTTCAGTATTTATATCATCATTAAGCATAAAATTTAAACCTAATACTCTTTTCTTAAATTCCAAATTTGGAAACTTAGCATTCCATTCCGTTTCTATAAAATCAAAAATTTCTAAGTCTCTATTCAGTATTGTTTCAGTTTTGTTTTTTATTTTATCTGAGTTACTACATTTATTAATTCTTCGTAACCATTCACAACATCATATACTACATTTTTTTCATTTAAAGATTTAAAATGCTCTCTAGCACATGCTATTTTTGCTTTTTCAACATCTCTATAGTCTAAAGAACTTAAACTACCTTTTGTTTCAGCTATAAAGTAAACATGCTTAAATTCTTTATTATCCAAAACAATTGCCCAATCAGGATTATAATTCCCAAGTGGTGTTGGTATTTTAAATCCACTTGGTAACTTTGAATAAACAATAACTTCACCTGTTTCTAGTCCTTCTGCAAATTCCTTCTCTATCTTAGAATCAGTTACCAAATAATCATAAATGTGTTTTTTAACATCTATCGCATTTTTGCCTAAAGAAGCGTTAATATTATTAATAGTAAATATTTCATTATGAAATCTTTCTTCAGTTTTATGGTAAGTAATTCCATTTATAACCATCGTTGCTTTTTCTTCATTTATTAATCTTGAAGCTTTTCTTATAAACTCTTCTGGATTATATTTAAATTGATCAAATATTACTTTTTTTATTCCTTGTAATATTTTTATAATTGTTTTTCTTGTTAGTTCTGTCTCATCTGCTATTTCACCAATCAAGTCATATTTGGTTGATGTTACAACAAAATCTTCCACTTGATAAGTTGATTCACTCTCTTTAGTCAGAGATGAACCGTCTTTTAGACTCTCTGCACTTATTCTATCTTTTTGTTCACCATAAGATACTCTCGCTCTAATCCTACTTACTTTTAACTTACCGTTTAATGCTTCTATAGCCTTTTCTATTAACTCCTCTGAATTAAAGTTTACTTCATAAACTGTTTTAACATTTATCTTGTTCCATAATTCTTGGAATTCTTTTTTCATAAAGTTTTCATTTACTTGTAAACTTGTAATATCAATTACATTAGCGTTTTCAACATAATTATCAACTTTTGAATATATTTTTCTAGTTAAATTTAAATATGATTCTTTAAAAGGTATAATTTCTTCTGGTAATTCAATATTTCCAGTTTCTATCGCATCCAAAAATGTGTCTGTAATTTTATAATCTTCTTTACTATCAACATAGTTTTTACTAACATGATGAAAAGCTAAATTCATATATGCATTTTCACTAATAATAAATTTTTCACCTTTTTCGTTTCTAAGCTCTTTATCAACAAAAATTTCCCTACTAAATTTAGTAGCCCTTACCTTAATAGTTTCCGCCATTTCTTTCTGTAGAGCTGCAGCAAACTTTTCGTATGACTCACTAGCTATTACTGTTAAAGCATTTACATCATGGAACATTCCTTCTAAAACAGAAGAATCCATTCTTTCTCCATTATTATTTACAGCTATTCTAAGTCCTCTACCTAACTCTTGTCTTTTGCTCATTTCAGAACTACTTCTCTTTAATGTGCAAATTTGAAATACATTCGGATTATCCCAACCTTCTCTTAAAGCAGAATGCGAGAATATAAATCTTACTGGTTCTTCTAAGCTTAATAATCTTTCTTTATCTTTCATTATTAAGTCATATGTATTAACATCCTCTGTTTCATTATTGCCCGAAGAATCTATTTCTTGACCTTTTTTATCAATAGAAAAATATCCCGCATGGATTCTTTCTGTTTCAAAGCTGTTTAAATATTTCTGATACTCTTCGTCTATAAAGTTAACCTCTTCTTCAAAAATTTTATTATATTCTTCTTCAAATATATCGGCATATTCACCTTTTAAAGGGTTTCCTTCTTCATAAAATTTATAGTTAGCAACTTTATCAATAAAGAATAAAGATAAAACCTTTACCCCCATTTTATATAATTGTCTTTCCTTCTTAAAATGAGATTTGATTGTTTCTCTTATTTGTAGTCTTGCTATATGTTTTCCATCAATTTCTCCAACTGCTTGTCCAACAGATATTTCTTTACCATTAGTAAACATTACTTTATTGTTATCACCCATACAGTTGATCTCTGATACAACATAACCTTTGTATTCAGCTAACCCTTTTGAAAGTTCAAATAGATTCACTCCTGGCTTTACTCTTCTTAGCACTTTTCTAGTACCTGTTGAAGATTTTTCTAATATCTCTAACTTTGCAATAGGATCTCTTTTTTCACTTATATCAATTGTGTCTAAATACATATATGTATCAATAGATCGATCATTAATTAACTCTACTCCTTTTACATATATCTTTTTAACTAATTTTTGATTATATGCATCTACTGCATCTAGTTTATATATTTTATTATATTCTTTATCCTTTTTATGTGTTGCTGAATATCTTAATTTGAACAAAGGATTAAATTCCTCTAATGTTTTTTCTGTCTTTTCACCTATTTTTTGAGGTTCATCTAATATTAGTATTGGTCTTGTTGATTTTATTACATCAATAGGTCTTAATGAACCTATCTCATCTAGTTCCGCATATATTCTTCTTGCAGCTTGGCTTTTTTGACTTGTTGTAGAATTAAATGCTTGATGATTTATTATCATTACTTGTAAGTTAGAATCATCTGAAAATGCTCTAATATTAGCTATATTTGAACTATTACTATTGTCATAAACAAAGAATCTTATCTTCTTTTTATATTGTTCCTGGAAATGTTCTTGGGTTATTTCTAATGATTTCTTTATTCCTTCTCTTATAGCTATACTTGGAACCATTATTATAAATTTACTCCAACCATATTTCTCATTTAGTTCGTACATTGTTTTAGTAAATACATACGTCTTACCAGTTCCTGTTTCCATTTCAATCGAAAAGTCTGTTAAGTTTTTTCTTTCTTTAGATTCTATATCATTTCTTTTTTGAACCTTAGTAATATTTTCTCTTAATTCTATATCACTTAAAGTAATCAACTTATTTCCAAATGATGTTATTTCTTCATCAATTATAGCTTGATATATATGTCCCTCTTTTGTTTTTTCAATTCTTCTTGCAAGTAACTCTTTTCTATTTCCTTTTACTTGTCCTTGAAAACAATCTACCACAGACATTGCTGCATCCATTTGATATTGTTGATTTTTAAATTTTAATTTCATTAAAATCCCCTATATTATATTTATTTCTGTTTCTGATGATAATTTTTTAATCTGTTCTGTAGCATTAATTTTTTCTTGATCTCCTGCAAAACAGGCTTCACTGAAGACTATTTTTAATGGTTTCACACTACACATCTCTTTTATCACTTCAGAATCAGTGCTCTCATCAAAACATGCTACTAATGAATTTCCTGCTACATAAAATACTTTTTTACCAGAAATCTCTTTTTCTTCTATTTTTAAATCTAATGTTAATCCTAAATCTAACATTACATGTGTTAATACATCCTCTGGTGTTCTATCAGATTTAATATTTGATTCATATAGACCTAATGATTTTTGATCAATTTTATCAGGAGAATAATAAACATCTTCCATTACACTTGAAGCTAATTCATACACTCTAAACCCATAATCTATATCTGCTCCTGTTTCTTCTTTAATTTTAGCTCCTGCTCTTCTTATTCTTTCTTGCCCTATTTCACATATATTCTTATATCCTGCTTTATATGCTTCACTATCCTTATCTGTTTCTTCTTGTAATTGAACCATAATATATTTTCTATTACCACCATCTTCTGCATTCAATTGCATTACAGCATGTGCTGTTGTTGCAGAGCCAGAGAAAAAATCTAAAATTATCGAATTCTTATCCATTCCTAATTTCATGCAAA
>CAZLWI010000058.1:0-4335 GCA_964563525.1 uncultured Lachnospiraceae bacterium
TTGATTCTCTTATTACAATCTTATCATCTGATAAATCAATAATCTTATTTGCAACTGTTTCAGCTAATTGGTGATCATGAGTTGAAAATAATAATACACCAATATACTTTTTTAATGCTTCATTTAAAGCTGTAATTGCTTCCATATCTAAATGATTTGTTGGATCTTCTAATATTAATAAATTTGCACCTGATAACATAAGTTTAGATAACATACATCTAACTTTTTCTCCACCTGATAATACTCCAACCTTCTTTAATCCTTCTTCACCTGAAAATAGCATTCTTCCTAAAAAACCTCTAACATATGTTTCATCTGGATCTTTTGAATATTGTCTTAACCAATCTACTAGATTTAAATCCCTATCAAAATATTCCTTGTTTTCCTGCATAAAATAGTCAGATGTTATTGTCTGTCCAAATTTTATTTCACCTGTATAATCTTTATCCTTACCACCAATAATATCAAATAAGGCTGTTATTTTTCTTTCATTATCTGCTAAAAATAATACTTTATCTTCAAAATTTAATTTAAAACTAATATTATCTAATAATATAGTGTCTCCTTCTTTTTTAGTAATATTCTTCACTTCTAATATTTCTCTACCTGGTTCTCTATCAACTTTAAAATCTATATATGGATATCTTCTATTTGAAGGTTTAATATCTTCTAATTCAATTTTGGCTAAAGAATTTTTTCTAGAAGTAGCTTGTTTAGATTTAGAAGCATTAGCACTAAATCTAGCAATAAAGGCTTTTAATTCTTTAATTCTTTCTTCTTTTTTCTTATTTTCATCTTTCATTTGTCTTAATATTAATTGTGAAGACTCATACCAAAAATCATAATTACCTGGGAATATTTTTATTTTACCATAATCCACATCAGCAATATGTGTACATACTTTATTCAAAAAATATCTATCATGTGAAACAACAATTGCAATATTCTGGAAATTAATTAAAAATTCTTGAAACCAATCTATTGTCTGCAAATCTAAATTATTTGTAGGTTCATCTAATAGTAATACATCCGGATTACCAAATAATGCTTTTGCTAATAAGACTTTTACTTTTACCCTATTTTCTAATTCTTCCATTTGCATATAATGCATTGAAGAATCTATACCTAATTCTGATAAAAGATTTTGTGCATCTGATTCAGCATTCCATCCATCTAATTCTGCAAACTTCTCTTCAAGTCTAGCAGCTTTCATTCCATCTTTTTCATCAAAATCAGGCTTTGCATATATCTCATCTTTTTCTTTCATAATATTGTACAATTCTTCATTACCCATAATAACTGTATCAATTACAGAATATTTATCATATGCGAAATGATCTTGTGCAAGTACAGATATTCTCTCACCTTTACCTATACTAACATCTCCTTTTGATGGTTCTAATTCCTTTGATAAAATATTTAAAAATGTTGATTTACCAGCACCATTTGCACCAATTAATCCATAACAATTACCTTTAGTAAATTGTAAATTTACATCTTCAAATAGTACTCTTTTTCCAAATCTAATTGTTACATTATTTACATTAAGCATTTTCTTCTCCTAATATTTCTAATCTTGCAAAAGCTGCCATTAATCTTTTCTTCCCAACTTTTGCAAATTCAATTTCTAATATATAGTCTTCACCTTCTGGTTTAGATGAAGCAATTATTCCTTCTCCAAACTTCTTATGTTCTACTTTTACACCAACACTAAATTTAGATAAATCAATATTTGAATCTATATTTTCTTTAGCAATATTACCTCTGTTAATATTCTTTAAAAACTCTTCTGCTGTTTTAAATTGATATTTAGTCTTAGGTTGTTTAGATTGAAAAACATATGAAGCTTCTCTATCTTCTAATCCTCTTGATCTCGTTCTATATCTGCTTCGTCCATAATTATAGCTTGCTTTGTTCTCTCTGTCTATTTCAAAATATGTATCTTTTGTTAAACTATCTTTACCTTCAACTAAATTCTCTGGAATTTCGTTTACAAATCTTGAAGGTAAATTAAATCTAGTTTGTCCAAAAACTGTTCTTTGACTAGCTAATGTTAAATATGTTTGTTCTTTAGCTCTTGTTATTCCAACATAACATAATCTTCTTTCTTCTTCTATTTCTTCTTGATCTAACATTGACTTATCACTTGGAAATATTCCTTCTTCCATACCAATAATAAAAACAATTGGATATTCTAATCCTTTAGAAGAATGAAGTGTCATTAATGTAACAGATTCTCCATCTTCTTCTAAATTATCTATATCTGACGATAATGATATACTTTCTAAAAAATTTGCTAGACTTGGATCTGCTTCTTCATTTTCAAATTCAATTATTGCATTTAAAAACTCACCCAAATTGTCTATTCTGTTTTCTGCCTGAGTATCTTTGTCTTCTTTTAGAGCTTCAATATATCCGCTACCTTCTAACACACTAGTATACATCTCTGATAAACTTATATCTTTTTTTGTTCTTAATTCTTCAATAATATTTATTAATTTTATTGCTCTATCTGTAATACTGGAAATACCATATTTACCACCGTCTTTTAATATTTCATACATTGATAATCCTGTATCATTTGATAGAATAGCAATTTTATCAATAGATACTAGCCCAATACCTCTTTTAGGTTCATTAATGATTCTAAGTAGACTAATATTATCAGATGGATTATGTATTAATCTTAAATATGCAATTACATCTTTAATCTCTTTTCTTTCATAGAATTTTAAACCACCAATAACTTGATATGGTATTCCATCTCTTAATAATATATCTTCAATTGCTCTTGATTGAGTATTCATTCTATATAATATTGCAAAATCCTTATATGTATAGCTATATTCATATTTCAAACTTTCTATTTTTTTAGCAATATATCTAGCTTCATCATATTCATCTTTAGCAAGATAAATTTGTGTATATCTACCCTCTTCATTATCTGTCCATAAATCTTTAGGATATTTTGTTTTATTATTTTTAATTACTGAATTTGCTACATTTAATATATTCTTTGTTGATCTATAGTTTTGTTCAAGTTTTATAACTTTAGCATCTTTAAAATCTTTTTCAAAATCTAATATGTTTGAAATGTCTGCACCTCTGAAAGCATATATTCCTTGGTCATTATCTCCAACAACAGTAATATTACCATATAAGCTCGATAATTGTTTTATTAATTTAAATTGAGCTTTATTTGTATCTTGATATTCATCAACTAATATATATTGAAATTTATTTGCATATTTTTCTAAAACATCTGGATTATCTTCAAATATTTTAATTGTAAAATTTATAATATCATCAAAATCTATTGCATTACTCTCTTTTAATCTCTTTTGATATTCAACATAAATCTCTGCAATTACTTCATCCGTCTTATCAAAAGTTTTTTGTACTATTGCCTCTTCAGGTGTTAACATTTCATTCTTCCATCCAGATATTTTGTATTGTACTAATCTATCAGGATATATTTTTATGTCTAACTCTTTTTCTTTTATTATTCTTTTAATTACAGCTCTTTGATCTATAGTATCAAAAATATTAAAACTAGAATTAAATCCTATTAAATCAATTGTTTTCCTTAAAATTTTTACACAAATAGAATGAAAGGTACCAATCCATAATGAATCAATATCACCTATTAAATTTCTTATTCTTTCTTTCATTTCATTAGCAGCTTTATTAGTAAATGTAATGGCTAGAATATTCCATGGTCTAATATTCTTCTCAGATATTAAATATCCTATTTTATGTGTTAAAACCTTAGTCTTACCTGAACCTGCACCCGCAATAATTAATACTGGTCCTTCAATTTCTTCTAAAGCTTCTAATTGCTTATCATTTAAGTCTTTTCTAAAGTCCAATTTATATCTCCTACGAAATAAATTATACCATATTTGTCTTTTTATCTCTATATAAATATAGAAAATAACCTTCAAAAAGGTTATTTTCTTTCAATTATTAAATTTAATTTATTAAATATTAAGGTAATAAAACAAGCTTAAAAGATTCTCCTACTTTTTGATTATTAACTTCCTTATATTTTATAACAAACTCACCATATTCAACTGCTTTATCCCAAGTTAAAACTTTATCATTTTCATATGGTTTTAAAATATCATCTCTATCTTGATAATTATCCGTAGTTTTTGGTTTTAAATAATGTATTGTTAATGTATGTTTTTCATCATTTGGATCAAAAGTTAAACTTTTAAACTTTAATAAAAATCCTCTACCATCTGCTCCACCAAAAAACTCTTCATGTATTAAATAGTCGCCTTCTATTTTGTCTTTTTTAGCAATAGTTGATTTAATTTCTTCAACTGTTAA
>CAZLWI010000059.1:0-4300 GCA_964563525.1 uncultured Lachnospiraceae bacterium
TTCTCATCAAAAGTTGAAAAATAGCATCTAGATAGAAGCTTTCCTTTTAACATTTGATCTAATTTTCTTGAAAGTTTTTTAGTATTATTAATTTCATAACCCTGTTTTGAAAGAAGTTGATTTATTTGTCTTGAAGTGACAAATTCATATTTACTAACTATTTTTAGAATATCATATTCCATTTCACCTAAGTGGTCTCTTTGTATTTTTGATACAACTTGATTAATAGACACATAGCCATCATATCCATCAAAAATCTTCTTCTCACCCTTTATTGATTTAAATGGTGATTCTTCTGCTTGAATTTCATTATCTTTTATCATATTTCCTCCTATATCAAAAAATTTTTTTAATATATTTTATAAGTATCTAAAATATTAAACACTTTAAAATTAAATTTATTTATGATTCATAATGTATTTTATCTCATCTGAATTCAGTTGTCTATATTCTCCTCTTTTTAGTTCTCTAATTGTAATATTACCAATTTTTGCTCTATGTAAAGCTATTATATCTAAACCTAAAGATTCAAACATTCTTCTTACTTGTCTATTTTTACCTTCATTAATTGTTATTTCTATTCTTGTTATATTTTTCTCACTATCAAATTTTAATATTTTTACTTTAGCTTTTTTAGTAGTATATCCGTCATCTAATATAACTCCATTTCTAAGAGTATTAATTTTACTATCTTCTACCCTTCTTCTTACAGTTACATTATATGTTTTAGTAATATTATTTGACGGATGAGTAATTTTATTAATAAAATAACCATCATTTGAAAATATTAATGCACCAGTTGTATACATATCTAATCTACCAGCTGATACTAATCTTTTATCTGTTTTAATTAAATCTACAACTTTAGGTCTATTAAATTGTTCATCATTTGTTGTTATATATCCTAAAGGTTTATTAATAATATAGTATTCAAAATCTTCTTTTTTTAATATTTTGTTATTATATTCAACTATATCAGAAGAACTTACTTGAGTGCCTAGTTCAGTAATAATTTTACCATTAACTTTAATTTTACCTTCTTTAATTAACTCTTCTGCTTTTCTTCTAGAACATATTCCAGTTGAAGCAATATATTTTTGTAATCTATCCAATTTATCTAACCTCTTTATTTCTAAGTATTTTTAACACTTTATTAAAATCATCTGGAATATCTGTTTTAATATATATTTCTTTTTGATTTTCTAATTTAAACTTTAATGAATATGAATGTAGTAATTGTGAACTTAAACCAAAATTATTTTTACCATTTGAGTATTTAAGATCTCCTAAAATAGGATATCCTATTTTAGAAAAATGTACTCTAATTTGATGGCTTCTTCCAGTAATAATATTAATTTTTACTAATGTATATCCATTAAATCTTTCTAGCACTTCAAAATATGTTATGGCATCTTTACCTTCTCTTTTTGCTTCCATTTTTTTAAAATCTTTTTCTGATCTTCCAATAGGCATATCTATTTTACCTTTAGATTCTTGAATTTCTCCTCTTACAATAGCTAAATATATTTTTTCTACTTCTCTATCTTTAAATATTTTTTCTAAATATTTATGAATTTGATTTTTTTTTGCAATTAACATTAATCCTGATGTATCTTTATCTAATCTATGTACTATACCTTTTCTTTCTACTCCATTTAAATCTGACAATTTATATTTATTTTGTAATAGACTAACAACAGAACATTTTTCTTTGCCAACTCCAGAATAAACTACAAGACCTTTAGGTTTATCTATTCCTAAAATATTTTCATCTTCATATACAATATTAATATCGTCAATTGTAAAATCTTCTTTATCTTCAAATCTAGATTTATTTGTATTTTTTCTTAAATTTACTTCTCTTAATTCTTTAAATTTTTCAATTGAATCAATATCTTTTCTATCTATATTAATTTTATTAATATCACTAATTTCTATTTTAGAATGAGGTTTAGTAATTTTCCTATTATGTAAAAAAACTTTACCTTCCTCAATTAAGATACAAGCATCATTTCTTGATATATTATATTTACCTGCTATTAACTTATCTATTCTGTCTCTTGTATTCATTTTTTTAAATTCCTTATAATTTTTATCTATTATTGTAACTAATTATATATTATCTGTAATAAAAAAAGTAGTATAAATTATACTACTTAAATTCTATATTTTTATATTACATTTTTTTATAATTTATATTAATTAATCCTTTTGAATTAATTCTTCTATTAATTCTTCCGCATCTTCTTTAGGTAATTCTAAAGTCCCAATTGAGACTTCATATGCTGTTTTTTCTTCAATTTTACCTTCTTTTATTTCTTTATTATATTGTCTACTTTGCATTCTTCCTACTATTCTAATAACTTGTCCTATATCTAGATTTTCTGAAAATCTAGCATTTCTTCCCCAAGCTATACATGGAAGATAATCACTTTTACCATATGGCCTATTTACAGCAACTAAAATATCTGAAATTTCTCTTCCAAATGGAGTTTTTCTATAAATTGGTTTTTTACAAATATGTCCAATTAATTCAACTTCATTTGTAGTTTCTAACTCTTCATCTTCCTTTAATTCTGTATCTGATACTACTCTAATATCTTTTACAAAAACATTTAAAAGTAATCTTCTTTTATTTTCTTCTTCAGTATAATAATTATATGATCTTAATTGACCTTGAATGTCAACAATTGTACCTAATTTAATATCTTTACCAACTAGAAGTCTATCAGACACAATGATTCCAATTTCATCAACATCGCCACTTAATCTTTTAACTTGTATTTTTGTATCATAGAATTTTTCACCATATGTCTCATGATTAAATTCTATATCTGCTGTAATTTTACCAACAAGTTTAATATTGTTGTTTTCCATATTGTACTCCTTCTTAATTTTCTTGTGTATTTTAAAAATGTATTAATATTATACCATAAAAATGAGCCTATGTAAAGCAATTGCAAGCTTTATTGGCTCATTTATATTTTTAGTTATTAATTTTAAAGTTTTTGTTTTTTACTAAATATTATTGTTTTATTTCTTTTTCTAGTTCTTTAATAAAATTATCTAAATTAATCTTACCTAAATCACCTTTATCTCTAGATCTTACAGAAATATTTTTATTTTTCAATTCATCATCACCAATTATTAACATATATGGTATTTTCTCTAATTGAGCTTCTCTAATCTTATATCCTATTTTTTCATTTCTTTTATCAATTTCAACTCTAATACCTTTATCTATTAATTGTAGTTCTATTTTTTCTACATATTCTAAAACATTATCATTAATTGGTAAGATTTTTACTTGTACTGGTGATAACCATAGTGGAAATTCTCCTGCATAATGTTCTATTAAAACAGCCATAAATCTCTCTAAAGAACCATATATAGCTCTATGAATCATTATTGGTCTATGTTTTTCACCATCAGCTCCAATATATTCCATTTTAAATCTTTCTGGCATCTGAAAATCTAATTGAATTGTTCCACATTGCCAAGATCTGCCAATACAGTCTTTAATATGAAGATCTATTTTAGGTCCATAAAAGGCTCCATCACCTTCATTTAAAACATATTCAATATTCTGGTTTTCTAATGCTTTCTTTAAAGCTTCTTCTGCTTTATCCCAATCCTTTATTTCTCCCATGAAATTTTCTGGTCTAGTTGATAACTCAATATTATATTCTAATCCGAATCTTGAATATATAATATCAACAAGTTTTAATACTCCTATAATTTCTTCTTCAATTTGTTCTGGTAAACAATATATATGTGCATCATCTTGAGTAAATACTCTAACACGAAGTAGTCCATTTAATTCTCCAGATTTTTCATGTCTATGAACTAAACCTAATTCTCCTCTTCTAATTGGTAAATCTCTATATGATATTAAATCAGTTTTATATAGTAATATTCCACCAGGACAATTCATTGGTTTTAAAGCATAACTCATATCATCTACTTTAGTAAAATACATGTTTTCACTATAGTGATCCCAATGTCCTGATTGTTTCCATAATTCATCTTTTAATATTATAGGTGTTTTAATTTCTTTATATCCTGATCTACTATGTAAATCCTTCCAAAAACTTTCTAATTGATTTCTAATAACCATACCATTAGGTAAATACATTGGCATACCTGGTGCTTCTTCTGAAATATGAAATATTTTTAATTCCCTACCTAATTTTCTATGATCTCTTTTTTTAGCTTCTTCTAACATATTTAAATATTCTTCTAATAATGAAGCTTTAGGGAATGAAATTCCATATATTCTTTGCATTGATATATTGTTTTC
>CAZLWI010000060.1:0-4190 GCA_964563525.1 uncultured Lachnospiraceae bacterium
GCAGCGTAAGCTAATTCTTGATTTTCGTCAATTATTATTCTTTTATGTTATTTAAGTGATACATCTTCACTATTCGCTTATTATTCTTCAGAAATTATCGTCAAATCCATAACATCCCCATAAATAATATTAAAATATTATTTAATGTTTGTGATCTTCTTTTTCTTTAATTTCTAAAATTTCTTTACCATCATATGTTCCACATTTTGAACACATTCTATGTGGTAATTTTGCTTCACCACATTTTTTACATTTATTTAAATTTTTAGCTTTAATATTTCTATTAGCTGCTCTTTGTGATGCTGTTTTACTTCTAGATGTTCTTCTTTTTGGTTCTGCCATTTTTTACTCCTTAATTAATATTAAAATATATTTTTTATATTTTGGAATATTATATTTTTTATTTTCTCTTATATTTTATACCATAAAAACGATGAGTTGTAAAGGTATATACCTTTACAACTATCAGTTTCTATAATTAATAATTAAAATTTTAAATTACAAATCTTTTAATTAAATATGTACCTGTTCCTACTATTGTTGCCATTGTAATTGATATTGCAAAGAATGTTGCACTTGCACCTGTTCTAATTGCTACTACTACTGATGCATCATCTATATCATCTTCACCTGGTTTTCTGTTACCTGGTACTGAATCAATATCCGGTAAATTATATTCATTATGATCTTCAGCTATTTCTGCAACATTTGTTTTAACACCCATATTGTTTTTATGATTAATCCATCTTAAAACAATTTCTACTGTTTGGAATTCACCTGGTTTAATTAATTTATCTGCTAAATCAGTTGTCTGAACTAATCCTTTTTCTACTTCAGTCCATTTATTATTTTTTTGGTCTTCTGGATAGAACTCTAAACCTTTTGGTATATAATCTGCTACCTTTGTTGCATAACCCTCAACTACACCTTGATTATATACTCTAATTTTATATGTGTATTTTATTTTAGTTGTAGATAAGTATCTTTCATCTAAATCTGTTTTAACAATTGGTTCAGGTATCATTTCAAATGTATGTCCTGTTTTAATGTTCTTTGTTTTACCATTTTCTGTTAATTCCACATTAGTTACTATTTTTAATAATGCAAGATCAAAGTATGTTACTTTTAAATTCTCATCATCAATATCATCTTCATCTGGTTTTTCATTTCCTGGTGTAGAATCTTTATCTTCAACTATATTTCCATCTTCATCTTCATCATCTGAAATTTCTGCAATATTCTTTAAATTATTCACTCCAGGTTTTGCAAGTTCATTTACTTTGAATACTATTTGTACATCTCTTGCATGAATTGTACCTATTGTTTTATCAAATGGTAAAAGTATAGTATTTTCTCTATTCGGTTGTTGGCCTGCTGTTTCTCTTTCGATTGCTTTTTCTCTTGATAAATAATCTGTTTCTACAAATTTTGCTTTTGTTATATCATCAACAGAATTTCCATCTGCATCTATAAATTTCCAATCATACTTTTTGTTAATATCATCATCTGATAGATATGTTAATCCTTCTGGTAATGTATCTCTAACTCTTTTTGCATAACCAGCTATATCACCTTCATTATATACTCTGATTGTATATACAACTGTATCTCCAACTCCAACTAGAGGAGGTTCTGTATCTTTTTTAGTGTATTTAATCTTACCATCTGCATCTATTACTGGAACCGGTTGCCTATCTTTTAATTGTTCCGGAGTTTTAGCTCTAGCCTCTGCTTCTGAATGTATTTGTGTTATAAATTTTTGTAATGCTAAGTCAAATATTAAAGCTTTAGTTGTTAAATCTTCAAAATCTTCATCATCTTCATATGGTCCTTCTGGATGTTCTGATAAATTACCTGGTACTGAGTCTCTATCTGTAATAGGATTATTTTCTCCATCTGTATGTTTAGTAATTTCTGCCCAATTCTTTAAATTCCCAATATATGAATTGCTTGCATTTAATTCTCTATCTTCTAATACAACACATACTATATCAACATCAACATATGATAATGCATCTGCTCCATTCTCTGGAACAAATTTTGCTATTAAAGCATTTTCTCTTAATTTAGTTTTAACTTCTGCTCCTACAGCTATTACTGTATTTGCTAAATCTGCTACTCCTTCTAAATCTGCTGCTCTAAATTTAAAATCAATGTCTGCAAAATTTGCAGCTGTTGATTCTGTACCATCTATTATTTCCCAACCATTATTTATATTTTTCTTATGTTGTGGTAGGAATCCTAATCCTTTTGGTAAATGATCAGTTATTTCTTTAACATAACCATCTATTTGTCCTTCATTATATACTCTTATTTTATATGTAACTAAATCACCTTTTTGAACTTCAACTGGTGTTTTAGGATGTCTATATTCTGCTGTAGTTGCTGTTCCATCTACTAATTTTGTTACATCAACTCGTGGTTCTCTATCTACTGCATCTCCAGAAGTATTTGGATCACCATCATCATTCACATTTGTTATAAATTTTCTTAATGCTAAATCAAAATATTTAGTCATTAAATCTTCAAAATCTTCATCATCTTCATATGGTCCTTCTGGATGTTCTGATAAATTACCTGGTACTGAGTCTCTATCTTTAATAGGAATATTATTCTTATCTGAATGTTCTTTAATTTCAGCCCAATTCTTTAAGTTTATACTTTTTAAATCTTCTAATACAACTGAAACTACTTCAACATCAACATATGATAATCCTGCTGCACCCTGCTCTTCATTAAAAGCACTTAGTAAATGAGTTTCTGCTATTTTAGTTGCTATTTCAATTTTACCTTTTATTATATCAATTTCAGAAACTGAGCTAGCTGTTTCTGTATCTGAATAAACTCCTGGTGAATCTTCTTTCGCTATTTTTGTTAAGTCAATTTTTGCTAAGAAAGGCATTCCTGCTTTTTCTACTTCTGTTAACTGAAGTTGACTTCCTACAAGGAACCACTCATTATCTAAATTTGTTCTATGGTTAATAATATAACCTAAACCTTCAGGTAAATGGTCAGCTATTTGTTTTACATAGCCATCTACTCCACCTTCATTGTATACTCTAATCTTATATGTAACTAAATCACCTTTTTCTACTTCTAAAGGATTCTTAGGATGTGTATATGTAGCTGTAGTTGCTGTTCCACCAATTAGTTTTGTCACATCAGGAACTGGTTCTCTACTTGGTGTTACATCAGTAGCATTTATTTTTGTTATAAATTTTCTTAAGGCCAAATCAAATGGTCTTAATATAACTTTTTCAAAATCATCGTCATCTTCATATCCTTTATAGTATCCAGAAGGTTGATCTAATGTTTGACCATCATTTCCATATCCTCTATATTCAGGTAATTGATCATTTGTTATATTATATATATTATGTAATCCGTCTTTTGATAATCTACCTGGTTTAGAATCAATATCTCCTTCGTCTTGTGTATTAACATATGCAATATTTGTTAATTCTAATCCTGTTGGAGCATCCATATCTACTACAATATCTACTGATACTTCAACAAAATTTATTTCATAATTTCCATCAGCATCTTGTGTAGCTGCAGGGATAGGTGTTCCAGCTATTGATTGATAGATAATAACTTCTCTCCCATCTGGTAATGTTTCTACAACTGACCAACCATCATTTATACCTGTACCTGTTTTCAAAGATAATCCCTTAGGTAAAATATCTACTACAGATGTAGGAGTAGCTGGTTTTGTTGATTCATTATAAATTCTCATATTATATGTTATAGTATCACCTAACTCAACTATTAATGGGTTTTTCTTATGTGCATAATGTGCTGTTGTTTGTGTTCCTTTATTTATAGCTTCATTTTGTTCTGTAACAACTGGAACTCTAGTATCAACATCTTGATCATTAATTTTTGTTATAAATTTTCTTAATGCTATATCAGTTATAAGATCTGGTCTCTCAAATTCTGCATCACTAGTTACAACTTCAGGTATTCTATGTAATTTAATTATATTTTGATGATTATTATCATTTGCTTCAAATATTTCAGCTTCAATTTTTGAGTCATGAACAAAAGATAATTCCATTCTAATTTTTGTTATTGTGTTTGGATTTTTAAATCTTAAGAAAAAGTCTCTGTTTAATAATGAGGTATTTGTAAGATTAGCACTTAATGTTCCTGGTACAGGTGTCGCAAAATCACCACCCATAGTTGATTTT
>CAZLWI010000061.1:0-4091 GCA_964563525.1 uncultured Lachnospiraceae bacterium
AGACGAATGGGGAATTGCCTGAGAGTCAGGAAGGGACGGCTGTGGTGCCGTCCCGATGGCATCTGCACCGACCTTAAAGGCTTCTCGAAACACCTCTTTCAAATCAACTGCCGTTGTACCACGGATATGTCCAAGAGAAACAAGAATCGGCTCACAAATTGGGCGGCCATTATCGCCAATGGGAAGAACAAAGAATCCTTCATAATCTTTGACGATAGGCATAGCCCTACGAAAGAGTGGATACGCATCATCCGCCGTCTCAATCCGCACATTCAACAATTCATCTACTGTCTCGACTTTCGCGGCAATTTCGGACGGCATTTTCCACATTCCTACATTACCGCGACACGGAATCGGATCGGGCAAGCGCACAATATTCGACAAATCCCACCAATACCGATATCCCTCATCCCACGCCTCTTTCCCTGACCACTCCCGCGCCTTGTAGTCACACACGCCAACAATCTTACCCGGCCAATCCTTCACCTCGCGCCATGCAGGCAGTTTCTTGAAATCGTCCGGAGACAGATTCACCGACGCCCACGCGATGAACTGCCCGTACTCTTCTTTGCAAAACGACTTCGAACACGAAATCGCCGCCCGCCCCTCGCACGGCTCAGGCCACGCGCTGCGGTTCTCCGTGCGTTTGATCCCGCACAGAATCAAGATCGCATACGGCCCGGTGCATGTGAAGGCGTTCACAATCATTTAGACAAATCGTATACACGTTCAAGAGGAAAGATGTGCGGGAACTTATCGCTTGTTGTACGGAATAGATAACCGTGGTCACGAACGCCACCACTTGGTTTTATGTGCATAGCGTAATCAAGTGTGATAATACCTGCATCAAAAAGGCTAGCAAGATTTACAGTATTGGGCTTACGTGTATGGCGAACAAAATCATATTGGAAATACTCTTTGCCATCAATCACCCGACTTGATGCCTGAATCCAGAACGTTTCATGATGTTTCTCAGCCAATCGAGTTTTCAGAACATCAAGTGCCCACACCGCTACATCACCTGTATACTTATCGGTTTTTGCCTTATTGATCAAGTCAATTTCGTTATGCGCATCCAAGTATAGTCCTTGCGGGTTGATAATATTAGAAACTGTGCAATACAGCTGCAATCTCCCATCTTCAACATATCCAAATGTCTTAAGAATGCCTGATGCATCAAACTTACTACGCTTCCAATCTGGAGTATTGGTAAAAAGCGTAACTTTTTTGTTTTTGGAAATACTCGCCACCGCTTTACCGAGTTTACGCGAAGCCTTAAGTTCGATTCCTTTATAATCCGGCGCCTTATCAGCATTTGGCTTAATGCCGAGAAGATTTTCCAATGTCATCCCGACATCGGTGTCGCCATGCTTTACGCCTGGGACGTAACCTTGGGCATGAATCTTCTTTAACTTAGACAACAGTTCACTTGCTTCAGGCGACATCACTTCTGCGCATTCTGCAAGTATCTCATGTGGGCAAGACCCCGGGACTCCAAACGATTGGACCACATCTTGATTGCTCATGTTAAAGACATACAATTCTCCACCATGCGCAATCATTGCCAGAAGATCCGTTGGCTTACAATACTTTGTGAGTTTTGAAAACCAAATACGGGGATCGCCCTTCTTTGTTACAGGTCTATAGAGCGAAGCCGTAGTCTTAACACAGTTATCCGGCAAGACGAAATTAGCAGGTACATATCGTTTGAGTCCCTGCTTCTGAGTCAAATACTCATGCATTCCAGACTCTCTAAGAAAATCTCGGACTGACAATGTTGCATCCATTATTGACTTTTTGTAACCGGTTGCCGTTGGGACAAGCAACCCTGTAGCGACCCCGGCTCCATTGAAGAGTTTGAGCGCATCATCAATGGATGTATTCGCAGCCTTCAACATATTATTTCACCTTTTCCAAAAGCTTAACAAAGTTTAATCCAATATTGTACGCAAGCTCAACAGGCACAGCATTTCCAATCTGCGTATACTTCGGCAACTCGCGATCAAAGATTCCTTCACGTGGGTTCCCCGCTCGACGAAGCCCCCCCGTTGTTCGCTTTCCAGCAAATACGTACCAATCAGGAAATGTTTGCAAACGCGCCCATTCTCGAACAGTAAGCGCTCTAGGTTGACAAAAATGAACATAATCATCGGGCGCAGAACATGCTGTAATTGTTGGACCTTCTTTGCCCCATGTTCGCGGAAGAACTTTCTGAGCGAACTTCTTTGTTCTGAAACGTTCTGGGATTTCACCGCCATTGCGAATCATTTCGGTAAACTTCTCCACGATATAGTCAGAATGATTGCTGTATTCCATTTCAGAAACTTTATCACCAACAGCAAAAACAGATCCATCTCTCTTGGTACGCAGTTGTCTCTGAACGCTATTCTGTGGCGCACGAGGATATCTCTCCGTAACAGTCCCCCGTGCATAGCTTGTATCGACCAAATCACTCAAGAGTTCTTCTATCGTTGGATAACCTCCAATTGGCTTTGGTAAAAATCCAGTCAGGACGGCATCATCGCTCTTAATTACTGGCTCTGGGAAAACATCTTTGCGCAACCCAACAATCAGAATTCGCGGTCTATTCTGTGGTACTCCGTAGTCCTTAGCATGAACAAGTTTATAACGTACATAATATGCACCAATATCCCTAAATGTCTTCAGTACATCTCTAAATATTTCGCCCTTCTCTCCATCATCAGTCCAACGAGAAGATAGCAAACCACGAACATTCTCAAATAAGAAAATTTTTGGACGAATCTTATTGACAAGAAACGCCATATCCTGATAAAGGAAATTCGACGGCAACTGTTTCTTCTCAACAGAATATGATCGACGAATACCGAGACCCGAAAAGCCTTGACATGGCGGTCCTCCACAAATCAAATCAAGTTGCCCGCTATAAATATCAACCCCAAAATCCTTCTTTATTGAAGCTTGGAATCCATCAAGCAATTTCTCATTTAATACAAGATCCTTTACATTAGAAACGTTATTGTCACACAACCAGGGAAACTCATCCCTTCGGTTTAACAGATACGTACTTAGAGCATCAGAATTAAGCTCATTAACAAGCAAAGGAGTAAAACCGGCTCTTTCTAGCCCCAGCGACAAGCCGCCGCATCCAGCAAACAAATCTATAAATGTGAACTTTGGAACAGAATACTTTTTCACACGCTGTATTGGTTTCAACAGAACAGGAAAGAAATCCAACTGCACAGCCTCTTCGCAGACACGGAGTTGCTCATGAGTAAGCGGCGCAATTTCGACAGGAAGATAGTCAAGAAGACAACCTATATCTGCGCCGTTTTGATAAGCCTTAATCGCTTGCGCAATCTTCGGAGTACGCCTCGTAAAATCTTTAACGCGGACAGTTACAACGGAATCCTCAAGTGTCGGCTGATATTTCCGTTTCACCTTGAAGACGGCATAAAAATCTCCATGTCCCTTCCCCGTACCCTTTGGATAATCGGGATGCTCCGCAAGAAAATCTTTTCGTGCCTTGATTCCGACAAACTCTGCTACGTAAACATGCCGATTATCCTTTGCACCAGAATAAAGCCAGAGCTCTTTTACTTTATCCCACTCACACTGATCCGCATTCGCCTCCTCCGCCGAAAGCGGATAATTATACAAATGTCGCTTGCCAATCCACTTCAGTTGATTCGGCTCTTTTTTGTACGTACCGACAAGCACAAACTGTTGCGACTTCAAACCCGAAGTTACAATCTGCGGAACGTTTTTATCCTTTGATTTTTTCAACGTCATGAACTTTATCCTTAAATTCTTATTTATTAATTCATGCGTCTACATGCTGGCGAATGGAATCTTTTAGTATGGATAGAAATGTCTCATTTCTGGCCAACGCGTCCTTCCATAGTGATTCTTGCGACAGCAATGTTACAGAAACAGGGACTTTCGGGCCAGACAGTTCATTCCCATCTGCATCGACACGTACAACGAATAACTCTTTATAATAAGATTCACCTTTAGAATAAATGGGCTGCCACTCGTCTTCTTTTAGCGATATCCGCATGTCCTATTGATAAGAAATCGCTTTTCAGGCGGCACGGGCACCCGCCCGCTGG
>CAZLWI010000062.1:0-3915 GCA_964563525.1 uncultured Lachnospiraceae bacterium
TTTACATGATACTGAAATACCAACAACAGTTGTAAACTTAAAAGATGCAGCAGCAGGAGAAAACTATGAATGGACAGATATGTATGCAACATTTGCAAGAGAAGCAAGAGAAGAAGGATTTGAAGAAATAGCAGAAAGATTTGAAGGTGTTGGTGCAGTAGAAAAAGAACATGAAAAAAGATATTTAAAATTATTAGAAAATATTGAAGAAGGTATAGTATTTAGTAAAGATGGTGAAGAAATATGGAAATGCAGAAATTGTGGACATATTCATATTGGTAAAAGAGCACCTGAAATTTGTCCTGTTTGTGATCATGCACAGGCATACTTTGAATTAAGAGCAATAAACTATTAATATTTAAGATTTAAGAAAATGAAAGGTAGCCATTATATAGTTACCTTTATTTTTCCCTAAAGAGGAGTAAAATGGATTATTTAATGACATTTGTTGAAGGTCTATTAACATTTATATCACCATGTGTATTACCTATGATACCAATGTATTTAACATATTTAATAGGTGAAAATAGAGATACAGAAATAAAGTTAGATGAAAATAAACAAACAAAAAAAGAGACAGATAAAAAACAAATAAATAAGAAAAGTAATAAAAAATTATATTTAAATTCTTTATTCTTTATTTTAGGTTTTACAGTTATATTTATGTTATTAGGGCTATTTAGTTCTACTTTAGGTGTATTTTTAGTTAAATATAAATTATATATTAATATTGTTTTTGGAGTATTATTAATAATATTTGGATTAAACTTTATTGGTATATTTAAATTAGGATTTTTAAATACTGAAAAAAAGATAAAAAAAGAAATAAGAACATTTAATATTTTAACTTCGTTTCTATTTGGATTAGTTTTTGCACTTGGATGGACTCCATGTGTAGGTCCTTTCTTAGCTTCAGCTATGATGAGAGCAGCAAGTAAAGGTACTATATTAATAGGAGGAGTTCTTTTAGCTATATATTCATTAGGTATAGGAATACCTTTCTTTTTATCAGCAGTATTTTTAGCAAAGTTAAAGTCAACATTTAGTTTTATAAAAAAACATTATAAAATAATAAATTATATATCAGGAGCAATACTAATTATTCTTGGTGTATTAAAAGTATTAAATATTTATTAAGGAGTTAATATGGAAAAAGAAAAAGTTAAACAAATTATATTTGTAGTAATAGTTATTCTAGCAATAGCTGGACTAGTTGTTGTATCATTACTATATAATGGGAAATTATCAAAGGATGATAGTAAAGGTAAAGAAGAAAATCAATTTAAAGAAGAAATTTCAAGTGAAGAATATTTTAATCAAGTTCAAACTGAACAACAAAAAAGAGAAGAAGAAGCAAAAAAACTTGTAGAAAATGATGATCTTAAATTAGATATTAGTTCAAAAGAGTTTGAAGAAAAGGTATTAAAAGCAGATAAACCCGTATTAGTAGATTTTTATGCTGCATGGTGTCCACCTTGTCAAACAATGGCTCCAATAATTGAAAATTTAAGTAAAGAACAAACAGATTTTTATGTATATAAAGTAAATACTGATTTAGAGACAGCTTTAGCTACAAGTGAAGAAATATTTAGTATCCCAACTTTTATTGTATATAAAGATGGAAAAAGAACTAATAGTGCAATGGGAGTTATGACTAAAGAAAAATTAATTGAGATTGTAAAAAAAGATGCTAAATAGTAAGATATAATTATAAACAAAAAGCAAAATATAATAAAAATTAAAAATAAAAAAGAAAATGAGAGGTGAATATGATAGTAACTATAAATGGAAAAGATGAATTTGATGAAATTGTTTTAAAAAATGAAGGTAAATCAATAATAGATTTTTATGCTGTATGGTGTGGACCTTGTAGAATGTTAGAACCAATCTTAGAATCAATTTCTGAAGAAAATGAAGATATTACAATATATAAAGTAAATATAGATGAGAATGAAGAATTAGCAGCTGAATTTATGGTTTCAAGTATACCAACAATTGTATTAATGAATAATGGACAGAAACTTGAAACATTAATTGGTTTAAGATCAAAAGAAGATATATTAGCAGTTTTTAATTAAGTAAAAGGGAATTTAAAAAGTAAATGAAAGACATATATATTTTAGGAATTGAAACTTCATGTGATGAAACTTCTGCAGCCATTATTAAAAATGGTAGAGAGGTTTTATCTAATATTGTCAATACACAATTAGAAACTCATAAAAGATTTGGTGGAGTAGTGCCTGAAATTGCATCAAGAATGCATGTAGAAAATATTGCATATGTAGTAGAAAAAGCATTAATTGAAGCAAATATTAAAAAAGAAGATTTATCTGCTGTAGCAATAACAAAGGGGCCAGGATTAGTAGGTGCATTACTTGTTGGAATATCATTTGCTAAAGCTTTTGCATATTCTTTAAATATTCCAATAATACCTGTTAATCATTTATCAGGACATATTGCAGCAAATTATTCTGTGTTTCCAGAATTAGAACCACCTTTTTTAAGTTTAGTTATATCTGGAGGTCATACTCATTTAGTTGATGTTAAATCATATGTAGATATGGAAATTATTGGTAAAACTAAAGATGATGCAGTTGGTGAAGCTTTTGATAAAATAGCAAGAGTATTAGGTTTAGGCTATCCAGGCGGACCAATAATAGATAAATTAGCATATGAAGGTAATAATAATATTAAAATACCTTATCCTGAAGTTGAAGGTTTAGATTTTAGTTTTAGTGGTATAAAAACAGCAATTATTAATTTACATCATAAAGATCCGGAAATTAATGTAAAAGATGTAGCAACTTCTTTTCAAAATGCGGTTATAAACATACTTTATGATAAGACATTAAAGGCATTAGAAAAAACTAGATATAGGAAATTAGTAATAGCAGGTGGTGTATCTGCAAATTCTCATATAAGAGATCATTTCAAAAAGTTAGAAGATACAGGAATTAATGTGTATTTCCCGCCTCTTAATTTGTGTACAGATAATGCTGCAATGATTGCTATACAAGGATATTTTAATTTTAAAAATAATATTATAGAAGATTTAGATATGAATGCAATACCTAATTTAAAGATAGGAGATATATAATATGGTATATATAATAGGAGATTTACATCTATCGTTTGGTGTAGACAAACCTATGGATATATTTGGATATAAATGGGATAATCATACTGAAAGATTACAAGAGAATTGGATTAATATAGTTAAAGAAGAAGATACAGTAATCTTAGCAGGTGATTTTTCATGGGCAACTAAATTAGAAGATACATATAAGGATTTTGAATATATTAATAATTTACCAGGTAAAAAAATATTATTAAAAGGCAATCATGATTATTGGTGGAATACTATAACTAAAATGAATAAATTTCTAGAAGACAATAATTTTAATAATATATATTTTTTATATAATAATTCATACGAATTTGAAGATTTTGAAATTGTTGGAACAAAGGGATGGTCAGAGTTTGAAATTGAAGGTTATCATAAAAATATATTAAGAGAAGTAGGAAGATTAAAGAACTCAATAAATAGTACTACAACAAATAAAGCAAAAATAGCTGTAATACATTATCCTCCTTTTATGGGTAAAGTACCAGATGAATATAATTTTGTGAAAGTTTTAGAAGATAATAATATTAAGAAATGCTATTATGGTCATTTACATGCATCATCACATAAAAATGCAATTCAAGGAAATCTAAATGGTATTGAATATCATTTAATTTCAGGTGATTATTTAGATTTTAAACTAAAGAAGATAGAAGTATAATTATTGACAAATATTAACAATATCAGTATAATTAAGTATATTAGCGGATGTGGCGGAACTGGTAGACGCGCTAGACTTAGAATCTAGTATCTAACGATGTGGGGGTTCAAGTCCCTTCATCCGCACCAAA
>CAZLWI010000063.1:0-3436 GCA_964563525.1 uncultured Lachnospiraceae bacterium
TATCCTTTCTTAAAATAGTTTAATAATTTCAATACATAAATCATAACATAATTTTCAACTTAAGCAATATATCTTCATAAATATAGTTTCTTAAAAAAAGAATTAACCTAATTTATAGTTAATTCTTTTTGTTTTTAATATTCATTTTCTTTGTTTTTTGTTATTTTATATTTAATTTTTTATTCTTCTTTCCCTTTATTAGTCATCTCTTCTAAATCTTGTAATTTTTGCCAATTCTCATCTATAATTTTTTGCATTTCTTGAATAAGATGCTCATTACCTGGATTAAATAAATGTCTAAATCTTTTTTGTGGTTTTAAGAAATCTTCAATAGGTAATTTTTTTGGAGGTTTATATGTTATCTTATATACTCCATTTATAACTTCATAAAGTGGCCAATAGCAAGTATCTACTGCTAATTTATTCATAGTCATAAGCTCTGATTCATCATATCTCCAACCTCTTGGACAAGGTGCAAATACATTTAAGAAAGTAGCTCCTTTAGTATAAATAGCTTTTTCAGCTTTTTCATAAAGATCTGCAAAATTTCCTAATGCTGCAGTTTGTGCAACATATGGTAAATTATGATCAACCATTATTTTTGTTAAATCTTTTCTAATTTGTAATTTGCCTGGAATAACTGATCCTGCAGGTGAAGTTGTTGTATCTGCAAATTGTGGTGTTGCTGATGATCTTTGAATACCAGTATTCATATATCCACCATTATCATAACAAACATATAGCATATCATGACCTCTTTCCATTGCACCTGATAAACTTTGGATACCAATATCATATGTACCACCATCACCACCAAAAGCTATAAATTTAGTTATTTCATCTTCTTTAATTTTACCTTTTCTTTTTAAAACATCATATGCTGCTTCAACTCCTGATAATGTAGCTGCTGCAGAAGCGAATGCTGTATGAATATATGAATCTTTCCATGCAGTATATGGATAAATTGTTGATGCAACTTCTAAACAACCTGTTGCATTTCCAATAACTACTTTATCTTCTGGTTTAACAGCTCTTAAAATCATTCTAACAACAGGAGGTGCTCCACATCCTGCACACATTCTATTACCACCTGTATATCTTGATTCTGTTTCTATTATTTTATTTTTAAGATTAAATGCCATTATTCACCTCTCAATCCTAAATATCTATATGGATTTGTAATATTTCCTGTATTTTTAATTTCTTCTAAATCTTTAAATACTTTTTCAATATCTTCTTCTTTAACATCTCTACCGCCAATACCATAAACATAATTTACTGTTGGTATATGTACATTTTCTGTATACATAGAAGAAGTAATATCTGTATATATTGAACTTCCAGCATTATTTATTGAAGTAGATTTATCTAATATTGCTATAGATTTTGCATTTTTTAAATAATTTACTATCTCTTTTCCTGGGAAAGGTCTAAATACTCTTATTTTTAGTAATCCAACTTTTTCACCTTTTGCTCTTAAACTATTTACTACAGATTTAGTTGTTCCTGCAGTTGAATTTAATACTACTATTACTCTTTCTGCATCTGATAAATAGTATTCTTCAACCAAATCATAATTTCTCCCTGAAATTTCACCATATTCTTTAAATAATTCTTTAAATTTATCTACAGATAAATTCATAGCTTCATTTTGTTGTCTTTTATGTTCCATTAAGAAATCTGGCATATCTAAAGTTCCTACTGTTGTTGGTTTATTTAATAGATTAGTATCATATTCATATTCACCAACAAATTTTCTTACTACTTCATCTTCTAATAATTCTATATTTTCTACTGAATGTGATGTTATAAATCCATCTAAACATACCATTATTGGAAGACCTACCTGTGTAGTTATTTTAGTTGCAATTAATAAATTATCATATGCTTCTTGATTATTCTCTGAATACATCTGCATCCAGCCTAAATCTTTTGCTCCCATTGAATCAGAATGATCATTATGTATATTTAATGGTCCTGATATTGCTCTATTAGCTACAGCCATAACTATTGGTGCTCTCATTGAAGAAGCAATATGTAACATTTCCCACATGTATGCTAATCCATTTGAAGATGTAGCAGTCATTGTTCTAGCTCCCGATAAAGCTGAACCTATTGCAGCAGACATTGCTGAATGTTCACTCTCTACAGGTATAAAATTTGTATCAACCTTACCATTTGCTACATAATTAGCAAAATTCTGAGGTATTTCTGTTGAAGGTGTAATTGGAAAAGCTGGTACAACATCAGGATTAATTTGTTTCATTCCATATGCAATTGCTTCATTTCCACTTAATCTTTCTCTTATCATATTTACTCCTATTCCGGTTTCTTCATTTCTATTGCTTTGAATGGACATACTTTAGCACATATTCCACATCCCTTACAATAGTCATAATCTATATGTGTAAGTAATCCTGATTCTTTGTCAATTGTTATTGCATTTTCAGGACATACAGGCCAACAAAGACCACATTGTTTACATTTTTCATTATCCCAAAGAGGTATAATTACACTCCAATCTCCTGTTTTAAACCTCATAGCATTACCTGGATCAGTAATTTCTCCTGCTTTTGTTTGTTGATTCCAAGGTTTATATCTCATTAAATCACATTCCATTTACTCACCTATTTCTTTCCAAGCTCTTTTAATTGCATTCATATTAGTTTCTATAACTTCAGGCTTTTTAGCAAATTGTTTTTCTAAAGAAGGTCTCATGATATTTAAGAAATCCTTTTCTTCAATTAATTTTGATATTCTAATTATTGCTGCTAACATACAAGTATTAGGAATAGCTCTACCTATTTCTTCTAAAGCAATTTTATCTGCACCAATTGTATATACTTTAATATCCTTATTCTGTAATTTAGCTTTAATTTCTTCAACTGATTTTTCTGTATTAACAATAATAACTCCATCTTCTTTTAAACCCTCATCAACAGCTATACAACTCATTAATGATTCATCAACAACTACAACATAATCTGGATTATATATATTTGAGTGAATTAAAATTCTCTCATCATCTATTCTATTATATGCAGTAAGTGGAGCACCTGTTCTTTCAGGTCCATATTCAGGAAAACCTTGAACAAATTTACCTGTTTCAAAAACTGTACTAGCTAATAGTAATGAAGCAGTTTTAGTTCCCTGTCCACCTCTTCCATGCCATCTGATTTCAATCATATGTATCTCCTTTATTTTTCATACTCTTGTTATATTTTATCACATGTAAAATAAAAAGTTTATATTTTTATAATTTATTATACATTTTTAATATTAAATTTTTATATGCTTAAATACTATTAAATCTACTTTAATATCTGCTTTAATATCTACTGTAATATTTATTTAAATAAAAAAGAACAAGTATTTTAAACCTGTTCTTAATGTTATTTTAATAATTATATATTAATATGATGTCTTGGATTTAATA
>CAZLWI010000064.1:0-3253 GCA_964563525.1 uncultured Lachnospiraceae bacterium
TTTTTTACTTATATAATTTATACAGTAATACTAAGGAGGAAACAATGGCTAAAAAAGAAGAACAAGAAACAAAAAAGGAAAAGAAAACAAAGATATTTAATACAGATGATTTTTATCGTAAAGTAGGTGTGTTATTACTGTTATTATTACTAGTAATTATGATAGTTTTTGGATCAGTAATGATATATTTACAAAATAGAATATTACAAAAAGATGAAGTTAAATATTTAGAAAAAGATTCAACAAAAGTAGTATTTGTAGATAAAAACACACAATAATTACAAGGTAGAATGAATACAAGAAACATTATAGAACAACAAGATATTGAGTTTTTAGGATTCAATATTAGAGTTTTAAGGAAAAGAATAAAGAATATTAATTTAACCATAAGAACAGATGGTAGTATTAGTTTATCTATTCCTTTTAAATTGCCTGAAAATGAAATATATAAGTTTTTAGATAATAGAAAAGAATGGATAATAAAAAATAAATCTAAATTTAAAGAAATAAGAAAAAAAGAGTATAGAACTGGAGAAATAGTCGAGTATTTAGGTTTAGAATATATATTAAATATTGTCCAAGTGAGTTCAAATCAGAGAATAGAAATAAATGGTCAATACTTAGATATATTTGTTTTAGCGAAAAATAATAATGAGGAATATATTAAAAAATATATTGATGATTGGTATAAAAAAAATCTAATATATATATTAACAGACCTAACTGAAATTTGGTCAGATAAATTAAATCTAGATATTGAAGAAATTAGAATTAGAAAACTAAAAAGAACTTGGGGTAGTTGTAATACAAAGAAGAAAATTATAACATATTCTTTAGAATTAGCTAAAAAAAAGAGAACATTAATTGAATATGTAGTAGTACATGAATTAGCTCATTTAATACATGACAATCATGGTAAGGAATTTAAGAATTTAATAACTAAATTATTACCAGATTGGAAAATTAGGAAAAAAGAACTAAATAATATGAAGAAAAATGGAGATACTAACATATGTTAAAAAAAGCTATTAAATCTCTTGTCAAAGGTATAACACATCTTATGACAGGTATTTATAGAATAAAAATAATTAATAAAGATAAACTACCTAAACATGGTCCTGTTATTGTTGTGTTAAATCATAGAAGCTATTTTGATATTTGCTTTATACTTTCACAATTTAAAGAAGAGATAATATTTTTAGGTAGAAAAACAGTTAAAAATAATCCTTTTTTAAGATTAGCTGCATGGTCTTATGATGTTATACTTGTAGAAAGAGATGGATCAGATGCAGGACCATTAAAACATATGTTAAAAGTCTTAAAACAAGATGGAATGTTAGGCATATTTCCAGAAGGTACAAGAAATGGACTATATAAAAACAAAGGGAAAATGCAAAAAGGTGCAGCATATGTAGCTATTAAAACTAAAGTAGATATAGTACCTGTAGGAATAAATGGATCTTTAAAGCCTTTTAGAAAAGATAATTATTTAAAAATTGGAGATAGATTTAATTTAAGTACTATGTTAAAAAAAGGCAAAACTGTAAAAGATAAAGATGAAGTAGAAAGATTAAATGAAGTATTAAAATTAAAGATATTAGAATTAGTTGAAGATGGATATTATGATGAAATTAAATGAATTATTAAGTGATTTAAAAGAAGAATCAATTAAAAATGGAATTCCAATAATAAAAGATGATGTAGAAAATAAGATAATAGAAGTTATTCGAGAAAATAATATTAAAAATATTTTAGAGATAGGATCTGCAACAGGATATTCTAGTATAGTTTTTGCTAATATTAATGACGATATAAGAGTAGTTACAATTGAAAAAGATAAAAAAAGATATTTAGAAGCTAAAGCTAATATTAGTAATTTTAATTTAGATAATAGAATTAAAATTTATAATAATGATGCAAATGAACTATTGATAGAAGAAGATTTTATTAAAGAATATAAAGAATTTTTAGAAACAAATAAATTTGATATGCTATTTATAGATGGAGCAAAAGGACAATACTTAGATTTTATTATTAAAGGTGAAAAACATATTAAAAAAGGTGGATATATTATTGCAGACAATGTATTATTCAGAGGATATGTTTTAGGTGAATATAAAGAAAAAAAATATAGAACAGCAGTTAATAGATTAAAAAGATTTCTTTTAGTTGTGACAGATCAAGAAAAGTATGAAACTGAAATATATTATTTAGATGATGGTCTATCTATTAGTAAAATAAAATAGATTTATCATTAATGTTTGACTATTCTAGAGTATTTCTAAAAACAACCATCTTATTTATTACAGACTTGTAACAAATAAGATACAATAAAGAAATGTTTTTTGAATTAATAAAACTTGTCTATTGTTTTAAAAAATGTTATAAATAACAGTAGGAATGTGAATTTGTTGAGGAGAAAATAAATGAAAAAATATATTAAAATTTTAAGTGTAATTTTGTTATTAGTTTTAACAATGACTCTATTACCTTTGAAAGTATTTGCTACAGGAGATATTAATCCATTACCAGTTGAAGAGCAAACAAATAATACTGTTAATTCAGGTGTTGTAAATGAAACAACTGATTTAACAAAAAGTGGTGACAATACAGAAGTAACAACTCTTGGTGAAGATAAGAATATTGCTAAAGATAAAAACTTACCAGATGCAGGATTTGATCGCAATATGATTTATATTATTTCAGCTTTAGTAGTTATAGCAGTATTTGCATATATAAAAGTAGTTAAATATAATGTTGATTAATCCTTGACAATGTTGATAAAATAAGGTAAAATGAATATGCATTAGAAATAAGAGGAGTGAGAGCAGATCTCACTCCTTAATTGTATATAAAATAAGGAAGGAAACTAAAATGGAATCAATTGATATGAAAGCTTTATTAAAAGCTATGGATGAAATTGAAAAATCAGAAAACATTAGTAAAGAGTTTTTGTTAGAAGCATTAAAAGCTGCATTAGAAGCTGCCTATAAAGAAAACTATGAAACAGAAGAAGATGTTAAAATTATTATTGATGAAAAGAAAGGAATTTTAAATCTTGTTTCTGAGAAAAAAGTTGTTGAAAAAGTTGAAGATGAAATTCATGAAATAACTTTAGAAGAAGCTAAAAAGTTTGATAAAAAGGCAAAAATAGGTGATATTGTTGAAGAAATAATTAAACCAAAGGATTTTGGAAGGATTGCTGTACAAAAAGGTAAACAAATAATAATACAAAAACTAAGAGAAAAAGAAA
>CAZLWI010000065.1:0-2894 GCA_964563525.1 uncultured Lachnospiraceae bacterium
CCTAAAACTGCATATGTCATTGTTTGTGCTAATGCTATTCTCTCTGCATCTGTCCCTTGAGTGCTTAAACCAATTAAAAAAGCAACAAATGATAAAATACCAATCATTAAACTTTGATATATAATCCTATATTTAAAACCTTTACTAATAGCTTGATCACCTTGTCGT
Organism: uncultured Lachnospiraceae bacterium; assembly: GCA_964563525.1. Taxonomy (GTDB): domain Bacteria; phylum Bacillota; class Clostridia; order TANB77; family CAG-508; genus CAZCCM01. The sequence goes on from CAZLWI010000065.1 coordinate 169, forward strand.
GGTTTTTGTTTCATAATATTAGAACTGGCTTCATCCACAGATAGAGCCATTGCAGGCAAAGCATCTGTTATTAAATTTATAAATAGTATGTGAATAGGTAGTAATGGTATTAAATCTCCTGTATGAATATTAAATAATTTAGTAATAATAGGCATAAGCATTACAGTTAAAAATATTATTATAATTTCACCAATATTTGAAGAAAAAAGTAATTGTATAACTTTAAAAATATTGCTATTAATTCTTCTTCCTTCTTCAACAGCAGATACTATTGTTACAAAATTATCATCTGTTAAAACTAAGTCTGCAGCTTCTTGAGCAACATCTGTACCTTGCATTCCCATTGCACATCCAATATTTGCTTTTTTTAGTGCAGGTGCATCGTTTACACCATCTCCTGTCATTGCAACAGATTCACCCTTAGATTGCCACATTTCAACTATTCTTACTTTGTCAGATGGTGATACCCTTGCATAAACTCTATATTTATCTATATTCTTTTCAAATTCTTCATCTGTTAATTGTTCTAGTTCTATACCTGTAATTACTTCATAACCATCTTCTAGTATGTTTAAATCTCTGGCTATTACTTCTGCTGTAATCTTGTGATCTCCTGTTATCATAATTGGTTTTATGCCCGCTTCTTTACATGCACGAATAGATTCTTTTACTTCTTCTCTTGGAGGATCAATCATACCAACAGTACCAATAAATATTAAGTCTTTTTCTAATTCATTATATTCCTCTAAAATAGGTACTTTATCTAAAACCTTATATCCAATAGCAAGAACTCTTAAAGCTTCTCTTGCTAAATTATCATTATTATATAATACTTCACCTTTATAACCTATGAATTTATATTCATCTGTATAAATATTTCCATCTATTTGATAAGAAGAACAACATCTTAAAACTTCATCTAATCCACCTTTTGTATAGACTATATACTTATCTCCAATCTTATTTACTGTAGTCATTATTTTTCTATTTGAATCAAAAGGTATTTCTGCAACTCTTTCATACCACATAAGTAAATTACTATCAAATCCAAGTTCAAATCCCATTCTAGCAAGTGCTGTTTCTGTAGGATCTCCTTCTAGGCCTTCAGAAGAAATTTTCGAATCATTACATAACATAAAACCTGTAATTAATTTAGTTAAATCTTGACTTGGTACTACTTCTTCTAAAGAATAGATTGTATTATTTATATAAATTTTTTGAACTGACATTTTATTTTGAGTTAATGTACCTGTTTTATCTGAACATATAATAGATACAGATCCCAATGTTTCTACAGATGGTAATTTCTTTACAATTGCTCGTTTTTTTACTAATCTTTGTACACCAACAGCTAGTACTATTGTTGTTATTGCTGGTAATGCCTCAGGTATAGCAGATACTGCTAAAGAAACTGACATCATTAACATCATCACCCACGATTTACCATACCATATACCAATCATAAATATTAGCAAACATGCCAATAATGTATATAATGCTAAAGACTTACCCAATTTATCTAATTTTTGTTGTATAGGAGTTATTGGCTTCTTTGTTTCCTTTAACATTGAAGCTATTTTACCAATTTCTGTATTCATTCCAATTCGAACTACTACAGCCTTAGCTCTACCATATGTAACTAAAGAAGATCCAAATGCCATATTGTTTATATCTCCAAGAGCTATGTTTTCATCTTGTAATACATTAGAAGTCTTTAATACTGGTTCAGATTCCCCAGTCAAATGTGATTCATCAACTTTTAAATTATAGCTTTCTATTATTCTTAAATCTGCAGGAATAAAATCACCAGCTTCTAGTATTACAATATCACCCAATGTTAGTTCATTAGCATTAATATTCTCTATAACACCATTTCTTAAGACCTTAGCTTTATGTTCAGATAATTTTTGTAGTTCTTCTAAAGCTTTACTCGCTTTAAATTCTTGACTAACACCAATTACAGCATTTAAAAATATAACTACTAAAATAATTATAGTATCTGTATATCCTTCGCCATTAAGTTTAGAAATTACCGCTGATAATATTGCTGCAATTATTAATATAATAATAACAATACTTCCAAATTGTTCTAAAAACATAATAAAAAGGCTCTTTTTAGATAGATCTTCAATTTTATTTTCTCCATATTTAGCTCTTCTTCTAATTGCTTCTCTAGGAGAAATACCAAAATTTAAATCTGTTCCAAAGCCCTCAACTATACTATTAGTATCACAATTCCAGAATTTCATCTTCCCTCATCTTTAGTAATAATTATCTAATTTAATTTTATATTATTAAATATGTATTTTCAAGAATCAAACTAATAATAAATCAACTCTGCAAATATAATAAAAATTTTATAAATAAAAAATCATACATCCTTGTATGATTTTTACATTAACTATCTTTAGTTGATAAATCAAATAAAGCAATTTATGGTGGAGATGAGGAGATTCGAACTCCTGTCCAATAACCATCCAAATAAATTTCTACGAATATAGATTCTTTTTTACTTTTGTATATATCCTAAAAGAAACAAAACAACATATACGTATCTTGTTAGATTTTTAGACTATGTATACAAGATTTTACATAGCTTAAAGTCTGTCTGGGTTCGCACCTCTATAAAGCCTCAGACTTTTGCTTTTAAGAGATGTACACTGCAATTTAGGCAGCGTAAGCTAATTCTTGATTTTCGTCAATTATTATTCTTTTATGTTATTTAA
>CAZLWI010000066.1:0-1403 GCA_964563525.1 uncultured Lachnospiraceae bacterium
ATTGTTACTACTAATGCTATTAAAGTAATTCCTTTTCTCATCTTTAGTTTCCTTTCACTTTTAATATTATATTATTATTATATCATTTTAAATATTACAAATGCAAGAAATGCAAGGAAACGGTCCCGCATTGTTAATTAAAGAATGCTACAAATTAAAATATGCTGCATTTACATCTTAAACTAACCATTTAAAAGATTTATTCAGTACTTTTGTATTTTACTTTTTTTTATTCTTATTGTATCATCAGTAATAAGAGGAAATTATGAAAAAAGTATTAATCTTTTTTGGAAGCTTTGGAGGTGGCCATTTATCAGCTGCAAAAGCAATTGAAAGTGTGCTATTAGAAAAAGGTGACACTGAAATTAAATTAATTGATTCTTTAAGATATGTAAATAGAGGTTTTAACAAAATATCAACAAGTGTATATAACAAAATATCTAGAGATTCGCCATGGTTTTGGGGGAAACTGTATTTTAATGCAGATAAAGGTCCATTAGGTAAAGTTCTTTATTCTTCAAACTCTTTAATGTCTAGCAAATTGAATAAAGCAATAAATAAATTTGATCCTGATACAATTATTTGTACGCATCCATTTCCAGCTCAAACTTGTGTGTATTTAAAAGAACACGGAAAATTAAAAGCAAAAATAGCTGTTGTAATTACTGATTATGAAATACATTCTCAATGGTATTCAAAACATGAATATATTGACCATATTTTTGTTGGTTCAAGCAAAATGAAAGATGATTTAATACTTAAAAACGTGCAACCCGAAAAGATACATGTAACTGGAATTCCAGTGAAAAAAGAATTTGGCCGAGCATTTAATAAAAAAGAAATCTTTGATTCTTTAAATTTTGATCCGGCTAAGAAAACTTTTCTATTCTTTGGTGGCGGTGAACTAGGCTTTGGCAAAAACCTGCCATTAAAAACATTAAATCAAGCACTTAAAATTTTTGATGATTCACAATTCATTATTATTTCAGGAAAAAATGATAGCCTTTATCATAACTTAAAAAATATTATTAACGAGAATAACGCAGAAGAGAGAACAGCTTTATTAAAATATTCAGAAAACATTCCAGAATTAATGAGTATTTCAACCGCCGTCTTTTCAAAGCCAGGTGGACTTACAACAACAGAAGCAATTGTTTCTAATTTACCATTTATAGTTTTTGGACCACTTCCAGGTCAAGAATATGCAAATACATCTTTTATACTTGAAAATGATATTGGAACATTCATTTCAACAGAAGATAGAATTGAATACATACTAAAAAATTTAAAGAAAAATACAGATTCATTTAATGAAATGAAAAACAATATACAAAAAATAAAAAAAGAAAATGCTACAATTGATATTTGCAACATTCTACTTAATGACTAGCAATGACTCATAG
>CAZLWI010000066.1:1503-2777 GCA_964563525.1 uncultured Lachnospiraceae bacterium
TAAAGAAAAAGAAGATTTACTCTTCTTTTTTTAATTCTTGTACTTCTTTTATTTCTCCAACGATTTCATCATCTTTAATATAGAAAATAGGGCATCTTGGATGTTTATCTATCATCTTAACTTTATCCGCTATCCTAATCTGAGTCTTATCTGTAGCATTTGCTGATACAATTGCTTTTGTGTTGCCGTTTGCACCTGCATGTGCTACACCTCTTAGTGTTCCTAAAACCATTATGTTTCCACCAGCAATTATTTCTGCACCATAGTTAACATCACCCATTACAACAATAGAACCAATGTATTCTTCTTTAATACCACTTCTAATTGATCTATCAAGAAATTTTGTGTCACAGATTTCTGTATCTGATTCAAATGTTTTTTCAATTTTATCAATACCTAAATCTTCACTCTCATCAGAAAGTTTAAACTCTATTTCAACATCATCAGAAACACAGTCATCTAGTATTTTTTGAATTTTTGCAGAAATAATATCTTGTTCTTCAATATTTAAATTTCTTGAATATATGTTTACTTTGTTAATAACAATAAGTTCTAAATTAATTTCAGCTTTTTTATTGTTTTCTCTTATTTCTTGAGATAATTCTTTAAGTTCAACAGTTAATATTTCTACTATCTTTTTAATATCTAATTCTTTAATATATATATCTATTGCTTTCACTATATTTCCCTTCTTCCTTCTAAAGCTTTAAATATGGTAACTTCATCAGTATATTCTAAATCACCACCAACAGGTATTCCATGAGCAATTCTAGTTGTTTTAATCCCTAATTCTTTAATTTGTTTAGAAATATACATAGCTGTAGCTTCACCCTCTACTCTAGGATTTGTAGCAAGAATAACTTCTTTAACTTTATCTTTTTTCAATCTCTCTATTAATTCTTTTATTCTAATATCCTCAGGTCCTATATTATGCATAGGTGATAATGTTCCTTGTAACACATGATATTGTCCTTTATATTCATCCATTCTTTCAATTGCAACAATATCTCTAACACCTTCTACTACACATATTATTTCTTTATCTCTTTCCTTGTTTGTACAGATATTACAAGGATCTTTATCTGAAATATTAAAACAATTAGAACAATATTTTAATTTTCTTTTTGCATCAACAATAGAATCTAAAAATTCTTTTACATCAGTGTTTCTAGACTCTAATAAATAAAAAGCTAATCTTTCTGCTGTTTTACGACCAACAGAAGGTAGTTTTTCAAAATTTTCAATTAATCTTTCAATTGAATCTGGATACATTA
>CAZLWI010000067.1:0-2746 GCA_964563525.1 uncultured Lachnospiraceae bacterium
TCAAGTGACCCATCACGGCAAGCCGTGATGGGCAGCCCTGCGAAGTAGGGCGAGTTCTAAGAAAAAACTTTATTTTTTCTTAGAACTTTTTTTAATCGCTATGTAGCGATTAAAAAAAATATTGATTTATATGTAAATATACACAAAAATTTTAACAAATACGGTTAATAAAATAGTATAATGCAAGTTAGATAAATTAACCTTATTTTCAAGAGTGAATGCAAGTTTTACTTGCTTTTTTTCTTAAATAAGTTAAAATATAAGCAATAAAGAAGATTTAATTTCATACTAAAAAGGATTTAGAGCTTTTTTTAAAAGACTAAATGCAATTATATTTCAAAGTATGTAAGTTGTTTTCTTTAGGATTATGATAGAATTTTATTTATTTAAAATTCTATAGCTTAAATTAATTTTGTGATGATTTATCTTTATAAGATTTAATAATTTGGCAGTTTCGGAGCCATATTGTTCTATGAATAAATCGTAAGGTGTAAGGTAATTTAAGCTTTTTCTTTGAACGCTATTGATATTATTTGTGATATCAATAGCGTTTTTTTGGGTTATGTTATCTAAGCTTATACCTTTAGGCAAAATATATCTTATAAATTGATGGTTCCTTTCAAGTGAACCTTTTTGCCATGATGAATATGGATCTGTATAAAATAGGTTTATTAATTTTTCACCAGTTTCAAGGTTGAATTCTATACCATCGGGTTTAGAAAATTCCCATCCGTTATCAGTTAAAATAACTTCAAAGACTTTTCGAAATAACACGGTTCCTAATTTTTTTATTAAGTTTTGAAAAACTTCATTGACTGCATCAGGATTATATTTATCAATTAAATAAACAATCATTAATTTAGAAGATCTAAAATAAAGTGTTAGAAAGCATTGTTTATCATCTGCACAGCCCATAACAGAATCCATTTCAACAACACTAGCATCTGGGTTGGCTTTTAAATATTTTTTAAAGTCTACAATGGTGCGCCCTTTCTTTAAAGGACTATTTCTATGTATTGTTATAATTTCTTCATAATTTTTTTTCTTTTCACGTTTTTTATAACTAAATGACCTAGCAAGCATTTCACTATTAATGCTCGGAAAATATCCTTTATGAACGTACTTATAAAATGTCTGCATAGATTTAGGAAATTCATCTTTTACATTATTGAATATGTGCATAATAGGTTGATTTTTTTCTTTTAGTAATCTTCTGAAATAATCATCCCAATAATTAACTTCATCTATGGTCATATCGATTCCAATCCTCGAAGATTTAAGTTTATGCTCATAATCTTTTTGGGCAACTCTATAACTATAATAATATTTTCTTTTTTTACAATAGTTTTTATCTTCGCAAGCAACACATACAAAAGGGTATCTGTTTGTCTTATCACAAATCGACTTTGAATTGTTATGAGTTCTTCTATTTTTAATTTCTCTTGAAATTGTAGATGGTGAAACGCCAATGGCGATAGCCACATCTTTTTGTTCGTATTTATTTCTTAGTAATTCCTCTATCAACATTCTGTGTTCGATAGCAAGTCTTTTCTTTTTCATTTCTCTTTCCTCCTTCACTTAAAGAAAACAACTTAACTATATTAAACTCAATTAAAGGACTTAATGCAAGTTGCTCGTTATTTTATTACCAACTTGCATTTAACTGTTTAACTAACTATTTCTAGTTTTTTATTGCAATAAACATCCTAATTTGTTATACTTTAAAATAGAATAGAGGTTAATTGAAACATGACTGATTGGGTTGGCGTACTAAAACAAAATCAAAAACAAGATTTTAATAAATATTTAAATTATTTATCTAATATTTTAACTTTTAATAATAAAAATATTATAAAAGACGCTAAAACTTTTTCAGATATTTTAAATTTTTCATGTAATGCTTTTATAGATGATTATTTTATTAAAAAAGAAACAACAATTAAATTAAATAATTTTTTTATTGATAATAAAATAGTTCATGATTTTAAGTTATATAAAGAAATAAATATTGTAACAGATTATTTTATTAAAAATAATATGGAATTAAATATAAAAGAAAATGAAAAAGACATTATTTATATTTCTATATTACTTAAGATTGCTAGTACTATAAATTATAATTTAAATTATTTTAATAAAGATATTAAAGTAGCTAATTTAATTAATGAATATATTAATTTATATACTAAGATAGACTTTATATCGAAGACTAATGAAGAATCTAAATATAAAGATTTATTAATAAAGCTAGTTAATAAAAAGATTGAAAAAGAAACTAAATTTGTAAGCTTATTTGATAAACCATATTCTTTTAATAAATATATAAGAATTAATGAAGAAAAACCAGTTTATATTGCACAATATAATTATTATATTAAAAAATTAGAAGAATATGATCCAAGACCTATAAAAAGTATTTATGATGATTTAAATGTAGAAGATAATTTCACTTTAATTTGTTTAGAACTATCAATGATAACTTTATTAAAAGAAATCATTGTTAAAAATTATGTAAGTACATATTTCCATCTTGATCTCTATAAACTATTAAATTATTGGATAGTACTCTATATTCTATAACATCAGAGTCTATTTTTTCAGCATCTATTTTTTTATTATTTTTCATATAATAAAGGTCATAAACATCTCCCCTATAATCCTTCGGAAAGAAAAGATAATTTTGATCTTTAGAATATTGAAAAACTTCTGGTATCACCATACTACTCATTTGAGTTTCCTCTTGATT
>CAZLWI010000068.1:0-2566 GCA_964563525.1 uncultured Lachnospiraceae bacterium
TTTTATCTGGAGTTGGATTTATTGGAGTATTACTTTTTATTACCTTATATCTTCCAGAATGTGGTTTAACTCCAGTAACTACTGGTGGTACATCAACACGAAAATATGTAGCACCCATAGTTCTTTCACCTGATAAATCATAAAGTGTATCTTTAATAAAATAACCATTACTATCTAGTCTTCCAAAATACATCTTAATTGATACATCTAAACGGAAAGATTCAACTTGTTTTAAAACTTTAATACTAGCTTTTAAAGTACTCGATTCATCTATAGGTAAAGGCTTATTATTTTTTGATACAATCTTAGCACTCTTACTTAAAACTTTATAGTTTGCTGTTGAGTTAAAAAACTCTATTTCCATACTATAACAATTTTTATCTGTTAGTCTAAATTTTATTTCAGAAGTATCTCAATTTCTTGGATTTTATGGTGTTACATAAATCTTATATCTTGAATAATCGGCTGGTGCTGCTTTTGTTTCATATAGTGCACTTATATTAACAAACATTATAAACATAACAATCATTAATACAAAAATTTTGGTAATTATTTTTCTCATAATTAACTCCTTTTAAGCTTCTAAAACGTATTTTATATTATGCTATTTATATATTTTACATTGTAGTATTTATATAAATCTATTTTTGTAAATCTACTTTACTTTTTTTACGTCTATATAAAAATAATATCGCTATTAAAATCCCTCCTAATGCCATTCCAGATATTACTCCTATAAGAATATATAATATTGTTCTTTTTCTATTTTCTAAATTTTCTTGTTCTAAATTTTCTTCAATAACTGAATCTAATTCTTGATTAGATAAAACAATCTTATTATCTTCCAAAATTTCTTTTTCTGGTTCAACTACTTTTTTCTCTTGAGGTTTGGTTTCCGGTTTAGTTTCTGGTTTAGTTTCCGATTTGTTTTCTGGTTTATGTGGCAAAAGAGGTAAGTTGGACATATCAGTTATTAAATCTAGCTTATCTGGTGATATAACATCAGTTCTTTTTACATCAACATATACTTTATCAAAAGCAGGATTAGTAATCCTATATGAATTATATTTAGTTAAATCTAATTTACCATTAACAATAGGATGTTTTCTTATGTCCATACCAATTCCAAAATAGTATGAACCAACATTATGTGGTATTGTAAAAACTACTTTTAATTTCTCCCCTTCTAATGAATATCCATCTTTTCTCTCTCTTTTTAAAATACTCTTAGTTTTATTTGCTTTATTAATTTTGCCTTCCTGTGAAAATTCAAAACCATGAATATTAACATAGCTTACATATGGAGAGTTTAATCTAATTATAAGTTCTACTTCTGCTCCAGGTTTTGGATTATAAATTAAAAGCTTGTCAAAAGAATAAGGTCTGTCCTGTATTTTCCATTCTGGAAGTGAACCTGTTGCATATATCTTTAACTACAGATATACTAGTAAATATTATTAAAGAAACAAATATCACTATTAAAATTTTATTTAATACTTTTTTCATAGTTTCCTCCTTTTTACTTTTTATTAACTGTACTTATTTATTTTAAATTTTAAAAATATATTTATATAATTAAAGTAAGTTTAATTAATATATTGGAACAAATAAAAAATCAAAGCTTCTTTTGTAGTTAGTGTATTTACATTTATTACCGTAAATATACCAATTCAAGCTTTGACTCTTTATTTTTAATTGTATTTTTAACTTTAAATATTGATTTTAGACCGAAGGAATAAACTATGAAGAAATTCGAATTTAACAAATCTCGTAAAACTTTCTTCATAGTTTTTCCTTCCTTATTTTAAAATTTATGAATTATTAAATCATACCTATATATTTTTAATATATTATTATTATATATTATTTTTCAACATAAAAAACATAAAGATATTATATTCTTTATGTTATGAAAAAACATTCTTTTGTTGTCTATTTAATTCATGTAGGCATAAAAAAGTTATCCCATTAGTAATTATTAAGATATTTTTCTTTAAAACCTTTTTCATAAATTTCCTTGGTTTTTTATTTCTTTTTTATTAAAATATGCGCTTTATATTAAACTAAATAAAAATATTGATAATAATAATATAATTGTTCCAATAACTTTTAATAATATAGATGCAGAATTTCTATCAGCTCTTGTAAAGAATCTTCTTACAATTGGTCTTGCATCAAAAATAATTATTACAGATAAAAGAGCAACTAAAACTAATATTATTTTAATCCACATCTTCTTTCTCCTCTTTTAATTCATTTAGTTTAAAGAATTTCATTAATTCTACAATTATTATTGGCATAATACTTAATAATATTATTATAGGTATCATACATGTCGGTATAATTGTTAATCTAAATATATCACGAATTTGTGGAATATACAATGTTATAAACATTAGTATAAAATTAAAGACTATAGCAAGTATTAGTTTTTTATTTCTAAATGGTTTAGATTTAAAAATTGATTCTCTATTATCTCTCACATTAAATACATGAACTAATTCTGAAAATCCTAAAACTGCATATGTCATTGTTTGTGCTAATGCTATTCTCTCTGCATCTGTCC